>NZ_RZRP01000228.1:0-7796 GCF_003997795.1 Mesorhizobium sp. M7A.F.Ca.US.005.03.2.1
TTCCACGGCCATTTCAACGTGTTGCGCGGCTACGTCGCGCCGCTCGACACGGCCGGCGTCAAGATCGTCGGCGACTATGTCGACAATTACCTGCATGGCCTGCCTTCCGAATTCGGCATCCTCAACCTGTTCGACCCGCGCACCGGCGCGCCGCGCGCCATCCTCGACGCCACCGTCATCACCGACATGCGAACCGGCGCCGTCACCGCCATCGGCGCCAGGCATCTGGCGCGCAGGAATTCCAAGGTGCTGGCCCATATCGGCGCGCGCGGCACCGCCTACTGGAATGTGCGCCTGCTCGACCATCTCTTCGACTTCGACGAGATTCGCGTCCATTCGCGCCGCCCGGAAAGCCGCGACGGTTTTGCCGCCGAACTCTCAGCCGATCTCGGCAAGACGGTCACAGCGGTGGCCGACTGGAAAAGCTGCATCGAGGGCGCCGACATCGTCGTCGAGGCCTCGCGGCTGCCGGAGCCGCAGCCGTTGCTGAAGACCGAATGGATCAAGCCCGGCGCGCTGGTCGTGCCCTATGGCACGATGAGCGCGGTGGAACTGTCGTTGACCGACATCATGCAGAAAATGGTCGTCGACGATTGGGGCCAGTGCAAGGGCGGCAAGTTCGGCTCGCTACGCGCCCATGTCGAGACCGGGCGGCTGAGCGAGAAGACGCTGCATGCCGAACTCGGCCAGATCGCCGCCGGCCTGAAAGTCGGGCGCGAAAGCGACGACGAAACGATCCTGTTCTGGCATCGTGGCCTGTCGCTGTCTGATATCGCGTTGGGCAAGGCGATGCTGGCCAAGGCGCAGGCGCAAGGCATCGGCCAGAGACTGCGCTTCGCATGAGCGCGCTCGTCCTCACCGGAACCGGCGTCGGCGTCGGCGATGTCGCTGCGGTCGCCCGCGATGGGCGCAAGGTGGAGATCGGACCCGATGTCATCGGCAGGCTGGAGAAGGCACGAAGAGTGCTCGACCAGGCTGCAGCGTCCGGCCAGCAGATCTATGGCTTGAACACCGGGCTCGGCGCCAATCTCGGCACTGCTGTAGAGGGCGATGCCGGAGCCTTCCAGCGCCAGTTGCTGGAGGGACGCAGCGGCGCCGTCGGCGAAGGATTGCCGGTCGATGCCGTGCGGGCAAGCATGGCCGCGCGTGCAGCGATGCTGTCGGTTGGCGGATCCGGCCTTTCGTCTTCCGTCTTCGTTGCTTTGCTCGACGCGCTCAATGCCGGCGTCCATCCCGTCATGCCCTCGCTCGGTTCGATCGGAGCCGGCGACCTGGTGCTGATGACGGCACTCGCCCGCATGCTCACCGGCGAAGGCGAAGCCGACTATCAGGGCCGTCGCATACCGGCGGCCAAGGCGCTGATGATGGCGCGCCTCGCCCCGATCAGCCTGGCGCCCAAGGACGGGCTATCGCTGATCAACGCATCGGCGGTTTCCGCCGGCAGCGGCGCACTTGCGGTGACGGATGCCCTCACTGCCCTGGCCCAGCAACAGCATGCCGGGGCTTTGACCATGGAAGGTTTTGGTGCCAACCGCACCATCCTCGACCCGCGCCTGCATATGGCGCGCCCGGCAGCCGGCCAGCAGGAAGCAGCCAAGGTGCTGCACAATCTGCTCGTCCGAGACGACGCGCCGGCACCGACCACCTTGCAGGACCCGCTGTCGATCCGCTGCATGCCGTCGGTCCATGGCGCACTGATCGAGGCGATCGGCCAGGCGAGACAGGCTGTCGAGATCGAGCTCAACGCCGCCGCCGACAACCCGCTGGTGCTGGGCGATGATGAACTGGTACTGTCGACCGGCAATTTCCACACCGCCGCACTGGCGCTCGCCTTTGAGACGCTCGGCCTGGCGATCGCCCAATGTGCCGCGGCCAGTGCCGCGCGCTTCATCCAGCTCACCGGTTCGGGCCGCAATGGCCTACCGAAATATCTGTCGCCGGTCGGCGGCGCCTCCGCCGGCTTCGTACCGCTACAGAAGACAGTGACCTCGATCCTGGCCGCCATCCGCCACAAGGCCAATCCGGTGATGCTCGACTTTCTGGCCGTGTCGGAGGGCGTCGAGGATCACGCCACGCAGACACCTCTGGCGGTTGCGAAATGCGCAGGGATGATCGCGCTGTGGCGGCGGCTGATCGCCTTCGAATTGATGGCCGCCGCGCAGGCCGTCGACCTGCGCGACGGCTTCACGCTGGCGCCGCGCACCGCCGCAATTCACACGGCAATCCGCGCTCTCGTCCCCATGCTGAAAGAGGACCGGCCGCTCGGTATCGACGCCGAAGCGCTCTACGCCGCGCTCGCCGGCGCCAGTTGGCCGGCCTGACGCGGCTTCTCAGAAGACGATGGTCTTGTGGCCGTTGAGCATGACGCGGGCTTCGAGATGCAGCTTGACGGCGCGCGCCAGTACCCGGCTTTCGATGTCGCGCCCGACAGCGACGAAATCCTCGGCGCTCATCGCATGGGTGACGCGTTCGGTCTCCTGATCGATGATCGGGCCCTCGTCGAGGTCGGAAGTGACGTAATGCGCCGTCGCACCGATCAGCTTGACGCCGCGGTCGAAAGCCTGGTGGTACGGCTTGGCGCCCTTAAAGCTCGGCAGGAACGAATGGTGGATGTTGATCGCCCGTCCGAACAGCCGGTCCGACAGACCTTTTGAAAAGACCTGCATGTAGCGCGCCAGGATGACCAGTTCGGCCCCTGTCCGCTGCACCAGGTCCAGCAGCTTCTGTTCCTGTTCGGCCTTGTTCTCCTTGGTGGTCGGCCAATGGTGGTAGGGAATGCCCTCCAGCTCGGCGAAGCGGCGGGCATCCTCGTGGTTGGAGACGACGGCTGCAACCTCCGCGTTCAGCCAGCCGACCCTGATCTGGTACAGCAGATGGAGAAGCGCGTGGTCGAACTTGGAGACCATGACGATGATCTTCGGGCGGCGTCCCTGATCGACCAGCGCGGTCTTCATGCCGAAGCGGTCGACGCTCGATTCCAGGGCCCGCGCCAGACTGTCCCCGGTCGAGCCTGGCGGGCTGATGAAGGCGATCCGCATGAAAAAGCGATTGGTCTGCCGGTCCCAGAACTGGCTGCTTTCGGCGATGTTGGCGCCGTTCGCGGCAAGCTCCGCCGTGACGGCGGCGACGATCCCCGGCCGATCCTCGCAGGAAAGCGTGAGAATATGAACCGGCGCGGCCTCGTCCGTCGCATCATTGCCTTGAGATTTCACGCCCCGTCGACCCTCTTCATGAACAGGCTGAGTTCAGCCGGATCCATATGCACCACATGCCTGTCTTCGGGATAGGCGAGACTGTTCACGTCGGCAACATATTCCGAAAACGCGGCGATACGCTCGGCCTGCAAACGATCATATTCGGCGGCGAAATTGCGATACACCTTGGAATGACGGGGCATGTGGCCACGGTTCTGGCCGAGAATGTCGTCGGCGAACAGATATTGCGCATCGCAACCGGTACCCGCTCCCATCGACAGCATGATCAGCGACGTCCGCTCCGAGATCGCCTTGGCCACCTCGACCGGCACCACCTCGATCTCGGCGCCGATGGCGCCTGCAGCCTCCAGCTGCTTCACCGCCGCGAAGATATCCATGGCGGTGTCGGCGGTCTTGCCGACCGCCTTGAAGCCGCCAGTCCAGGTCGCGCGGGAAGGAATGAGGCCAACATGGCCGATCACCGGGATATTGTCATCGGCCATCCGCTTGATCGTGGCGTAGCCGGCGCTGCAATAGACCGCGTCGGCGCCGGCCTTGTAGAGCCGGAAGGCCCAGCGCACGAAATCGTCCGCCGTGCCGATCTCGTAGAAATTGTCGCCCGGCATGGTGAACAGGCTGGGCGCCGCGTCGCGGTACTCAGGGTTGAGCACCAATTCGGGCGGCACCGAGACGATGTCGACCCCTGCGCGCTCCGCGGCCTCGGCCTCGTCCATCGTCAGCACACGCAGCATGGTCAGCTGTCGCTTGCCCTTCATGGCGCGCAAATCCGCCACCGTCGGTCTTTTTCGGCTCATCAAAAGGGTTCCCTCAGTTGCATTCGGCGGCAGGTCAGCCGATCTGGATCATCACTTTGCCAGCCTCGACCTTCACTGGATAGGTGGCGAGATTGACGCATACCGGTGCGCCTCGAGCCACGCCCGTCTTGTAGTTGAAGCGGCCATTGTGCTTGGGGCATTCGATGATGTCGTCCATCACCAGCCCATCGGCCAGATGCGCCTTCTCATGCGTGCAGTATCCGTCGGTTGCGAAGTACTCGTCATCGGGACTGCGATAGATGGCGAAGGTACGGCCGCCATGATCGAAGCGGATGACATCCTCTTCCTCGACATCGTCGACGCCACACGCTTCAACCCAGTCGGCCATCTGCTTTTCCCTATTCCGCCGCCGCCGGAACGGTCAGTGCATGGAATTCGTCCCGGTACGGCCGCGCCGTCGGCGGCAATTCACGTTTGAGGAAATAATCCTCGTACTGAAGCTGCTTCAGCAGCACCGGCCAGACCTCGCGATAGGCATGCCACATCGAAGGGTTCGGCTCGGGCAGATCGTGCTTGATCAATTCGTGCAGCCTCGGCAGCGCGTGATAGGGCACCATCGGAAACATGTGATGTTCGACATGATAGTTCATGTTCCAATAGATGAAGCGGCTGATGGGGTTCATGTAGACGGTGCGCGTGTTCAGCCGGTGGTCGGTGACATTGTCGGCCAGCCCGATATGCTGCAGCAGGCCGGTCAGCACCATGTGCCAGCTGCCGTAGAGGCGCGGCAGGCCGATCAGCACCAGCGGCAGGAACGACCACAGATAAAGCGCCAGCCCGATCGCCCCGACATAGATGGCGACATGCCAGCGCGCGGCTGTGACCACCTTGTGAAGCTCCATCTCGGGAATAAAGCTTTTCTCGTCCGGCGAGATGCTGCCGAACGCATTGCGCACCAGCGTCGGCAGCGAATAGCGGAAATCGAGAACACCGGTGAAGGCGAGTGCGGCGCGCAGCAGGTCCGGCGGACGCATCACCGCGATCTCGGCGTCGCGGCCGACGATGATCGTGTCGGTGTGGTGGCGGGCATGGCTCCAGCGCCAGGTCACCGGATTGCGCATCAGCATGAAGCTGGCGATCTGGTAGACGGCATCGTTCATCCAGCGTGTGCGGAAGGCGGTGCCGTGGCCGCACTCGTGCCAGCGCGAGTCGCTGGACGAGCCGTAGAGCACGCCATAGACGAGCAGGAACGGCACCACCCACCACGTGCCCCAGAACCAGGCGATCCCGGCGGCGGAACCCAATATGGCAACGATCCAGATGATCGTGTCGCGGATCGCCGGGCCGTCCGAGCGCTGCATCAGCTCTTTCATCGCCTTGCGCGGCACATCGGTGTGATACCACTCGGCCGAGGCCAGCCCGGTCTCGATCGCGATGCGCGTGCTTTCCCCGACCAGGCTGTAGTCGCGCTTTTTCTCCATCACATCGACCTCCGATTTCCGGCCCGCCAGCCGGAGCATTCGTTTCGCCTCATGCCCTGTCCGCCAATCCCGGAAAATTACCCGACGGCACAGGATAATCCTGTTGCGGCTGCCTGGCGATCGACGCGATCTTTGCTTCGGCCTCGGCGATCGCGCCGGCGCCGTCGAGCACCCGGAACACTGCGTCGTAAGAACGGCTTTCACTATGCTCCAGCCAGATCATCTCGCCCCGCTCGCGCGCCGCGAGATTGCCGAGCACATGATGCGTCGAGGGTTCGATGCCCAGCGCATACTGCCCCGCCTGAAAATTCTGCCATTGATATGCGCAAGGCAGCTGGTCCTTGCGCGTCACCACTTCGAAGCCGAGCCCGAGCTGATCGTTGACCACTGCCACCGGCACCTCGCCATTGGCGTCCGCCGCCATCTCGTGCTGCCAGACCTGCTCGCTGAAACCCGATTGCGGCGCCGGCATCGTGCGGTAACCCACCTTCTGCGCCTGGTAGCGCTCGCCGGCATGGCCAGCCCAGACGACGTCGCGGATCGGCGCCAGATAGCGCGAACCCTCGTCGAGCAAGGGATGGCTGACATTGACGTGGTAAAAATACATGTGCGGCGTGCGGTTGAAACCGTGGTTGACGACGCGATCCGACAGCCGGATCTCGTTGCCGCCGACATCGGCCTCGATACGCCGGATCAGATGCAGATCCTCGCCGAACACTGCCGATTGCTGCACGGTGCCTTCGGCCCACAGCACGCAGCGGTCGCCGTCCCAGGTCTCGCCATAACCGGTCAGCCGCGCCGGAATGGTGCCGACGCGGCCATGCAGCGAATGGATCACGGTCTTCCTGCCCGGGTAGTTGTAGCTATCGGCCGGCACTTCTTCCCGGCCCAATATGTGGTCGAGGCCGCAGGTGACAAGCAGCCCTGAAAACGAACGCGCCCAAGCGAGCCCCCCTTCCCCCTCATAATCGTGCAGGCCGGGGTGGCGAAAACCGCTCGGCGAATGCCAGCCGATCGCCTGGCCCTTGAAGTCGCAGTCAGCGATGTCGAGCGCCCGGTCGACCAGTGCCGTGAAGCGCAGGCCCGAGCCGGTGCGGAACTCCAGCATGCGGATGCCGCGTTCCACCCCGTCGCCAAGCGTCATCAGCCGCACGCCGGCAAATTGCGACAGCATGCCCGAACGTTCCGACACCTGCCGGCGCGAAAGCGTCTTGCCGTAAAGTTCTACCATGTGACGGCCAACTTCTTCACTTCGCTCTCGTCTCTTTCAGCAGGGCCGACATGTCGGCGCCGGTGATGATGCTTTCCACGGTCAGGAGATCGGTATCGGCAACCGTCTGCTCGGCGACGATCTCGCCGCGGCGCATGACGATGATGCGGTCGGCGACCTGGAACACGTGATGGATGTTGTGGGTGATCAAGAGCACGGAATGACCGGCGTCACGCACCTCCTTGACGAAGCGCAGCACGCCATGGGTTTCCTCGACACCGAGATTGTTGGTCGGTTCGTCGAGGATGATGACCTTGGCAGCGAACTGCATGGCGCGAGAAATCGCGATCGACTGCCGCTCGCCACCCGATAGCGTCGAGACCAGCGCATCGGCGTCGAGTTTTTTCGAGATGCCGACGCGCTTCAACAGCGCCGACGCCGCGTCTCGCAATTTGGCGAAATCGAGCGGCGCGAACACGCCCAGCCATTTCAGCTTGACCGGCTCGCGCCCAAGGAAAAGATTGCGCGCGATGCTGAGATCCGGCGCCAGAGACGTATCCTGGTGGATGGTCTCGATGCCGAGGTCCATCGCGTCGCGTGTCGAACGGATCGAAACCTTTTCACCGCGCACATAGATGTCGCCACGGTCGATCGGAAACACACCGGAAATCGCCTTGATCAGCGTCGATTTGCCGGCGCCGTTGTCGCCGAGCAGGGCCACCACCTCGCCTTCCTTGAGGGCAAAGGACGCATTCTTCAGCGCGCGGACGCTGCCGAAGGATTTTTGCAGATTCTGCAGCCGGAGAACTTCCATCGTCAGCCCCTTGCGGCGTTCTTCTGCAGCAAAGCGTGCAGGATGAGCATGGCGAGGATGATCAGGCCGACGAAGATATTGTAGGCGAGGCCCGGCACGCCGATCAGCACGATGCCGTTGCGGATCGCGCGCAGCATCAGCGCACCGACGATGGTGCCGAGGATCGTGCCGCGTCCGCCGGTCAGCGCCGTGCCGCCGACCACCACCATGGCGCTCACTTCGAGTTCGTCGCCGGTGCCGGCCACCGGTGAAGCGGCCGAAATGCGGAAGGCGCTGATCATGCCGGCCAGCCCCGCCAGAACAGCAGTCAGGATGAACAGC
>NZ_RZRP01000229.1:0-7757 GCF_003997795.1 Mesorhizobium sp. M7A.F.Ca.US.005.03.2.1
CACCGACGGCGGTCGGCCGGTGGCGATCGACAGATTGTTGGGGTTGGTGAAGCTCGGGATGACCGAATGCGCAAAGCGCACCGTGCCCTTCTCTTTGATCCTGACCAGAGCCGGCATCAGCCCGGCCTCTATCGCCTCGTCGAGATAGGCCGGCTCGCAGCCGTCAAGGCAGATGGCGATCGCCGGCACGCGCGGCCAGGCATAGGTGCGGCCGTTGACCGCGACGTTGATGGGAGACATCTGGTTCATCTGATATCCTCGAAGTCGGCCGCTTCAGGCGGCGAGTTTGGCGCGTTCGGCAAGTGCCGCGGCGGGTGGGGCGGCGGTGTCGACGCCCATTTCATGAAGCGAGAACGCCGCCGCCTCGACGACGCGGCGCATGACATGTTCGTCCATCTGGCCGATGCAGCCGACGCGGAACGAATCCACGGCGGTCAGCTTGCCCGGATAGATGATGAAGCCCTTGTCCTTCATCAGGTCGTAGAAACGGTCGAACGCGAAACTGGCATGAGCCGGGTTGAAGAAGGTGACGATGATCGGCGACAGCCAGCGATCCCGGAGCAGTGTCTCGAAACCGAGGTCGCGCATGCCGGCCACCATAACGTCGCGGTTCCTCGTATAGCGGGCGCCACGGCCGGCGACGCCGCCTTCGGCCTCATGCTGGCGCAGTGCTTCGAGGAAGGCGGCCACGACATGCGTCGGCGGCGTGTAGCGCCACTGGCCGGTCTTGTTCAGGTGCGCCCACTGGGCGTGGACATCGAGCGACAGCGAATGGCTCCTGCCTTTGGCGGCCTCCAGTTCGCTCTTGCGCGCGATGATGAAGCCAAAACCCGGAACGCCTTCGATGCACTTGTTGGCGGACGAGACCATCGCCTCATAGCGGATTTCGTTGATGTCGAGCGCCACGGCGCCGAACGCACTCATGGAATCGACCAGCAGCTTGCGACCCTTGGCATGGACGGCTTCGGCAATTTCAGCGACCGGGTTGAGGATGCCGGAACTGGTCTCGCAATGGATGGCGATGACATGGGTGATATCAGGGTCGGCCGCGAGGGCCGCTGCCACCTCGTCGCCGCGCGGGGGCAGATAGTCGCCCTTGTCGATCAGCGTATAGGCGCGGCCGAGATACTGCATGGTCTGCGCGGCGCGCAGGCCGTAGGCGCCGTTGGCCAGCACAAGAACCTTGCCGTCCCTGGGCACGAACGACCCCAGCATCGCTTCGACGCAGAAAGAACCGCTGCCTTGCATCGGCACGCAGTCGAACTCATCGTTCCTGTCCCCGGTCAGCGCCAGCAGGCGGCGACGCATATCCGATGTCATGGCGCGGAAGTCGCCGTCCCACGATCCCCAGTCGCGCAACATCGCCTGCTTGACCGAATAGGCCGTGGTGAGCGGCCCCGGGGTCAGAAGATACGGCTCGCCCAGCGCCGGGCTGGCCAGCGGCTCCGCGGCAAATTTCGTCTCGGCGAGCATGTTGTCCTCCGCTCGATCTGCGTTCGATGTGGCCTTATTCTTGGCCTGAATGATCTATTTGTAAAATCGTTATTTTGTATCGATGTATCGATTTTAGTAATGACATGCCGGGCGGGAATCCGTCCTCAGGCCAGTGCAGGAGCCCTCACTTCCGCAGCCCCTCTCGCCAGCCGGCTTTCCAGCAGATCACCGCTCTGCGTCAGCAAGGGATAAGCGATCGAGGCCATCAGCGAGTTGATCTCCTTCAGCGCCCGCACGGCCTCCAGGTGGATGTCGCTGGTGTCGATGCTCTGCGGCATTCCCGATTGCAGGCGCTTGAGGTGACGGTCGTGGCTCGTGCGTTCCAGTCTGCGCATCCGCTCCTTCTCGACGACGAGTTGCCGCGCCGAATCGAGATCGCTCGACACCAGCACATTGAGTGCAAGCTGCATGTTGGCCATGACACGGTTGTGAAGCCCGGCCAGTTCGCTCCAGCCGTCGCGTGAGAAGCGCAGGTTCTTGTCACGCAGCTCCTGGGTGAGCACGAGCAGGTTCTTGGCGACGATGTCGCCGGCGCGTTCGAGATTGATGGCGAAGTCTGTGAGCTCGATGCCGCGCTGCGCTTCGGCTACGCTCATGCTGCCGCGGTTGACTTCGGCAATGTAGAGCTTGATTTCGGTATGGGCGCGGTTGACCTCCTCATCGAGTTTTTGGGCCTGGCGTATCTGGTCGCCGGTGCCGGCGTCGAAGAAATCCATCACTGGGCGCAGCATCACCTCGACGACTTCGCCCATGCGCAGCAGCTCGCGGGTGGCACTGGCTAGCGCAAGACCGGGTGTGCGCATGACGGTGCGGTCGAGCGCGCTGGTGCGGCGCGACATCAGGTCTCCACCCTCTTCGGCCTTTGCCACCGGCCTGTCTGCGATCAACAAGGCGACCAGCCGCTCCATCATGCCGGTGAACGGCAAGCAGCAGATGACCAGCACCAGATTGAAGGCAAGGTGCAGGTTGACCAGCTGGCGGCCTTCGGTTGCGCCGAACAGATGCGCCGGGAAGGTCACGGCCTGAAGCGCGAACAAAGCCGCCAGCGCCGCCGTGCCGCGAAAGATCAGATTGCCGAGCGGGATACGGCGCGCCTCGACGGCTTCGCCGCGCGTCAGCCAAACCGCGATCAGCGCGCCGCCGCAATTGGCGCCGAGGATGAAGAACAGACCGACCTCGACCGGCAAGACGCCTTGCGCGGCAAGCGTGACGAACAGCAGGATCGCCGCGACGCTGGAGTGGATCAGCCATGTGAACAGGGCAGCGGCGGCAAAGGCGGTGAAATAGTCCGCGCGCAGATAGGAAATCACCAGTGGCAGCAAGGTGCTCTGCCGCATCGGTGCGGTCGCCTCGCCGATCATATGCAGCGACAACAGGACGAAGGCGACCCCCATCAGGATTCGCCCGCTATGCCTGATGCCAGCCACTTCGAACTTCAGGGCCATCGCGCCGCCGACCAGGATCAGCGCCGGCACAAGCCAGCTGAGGTCGAACGACAGCACCTGCACGACCAGGGCGGAACCGAGATCGGCGCCCAGCAGGATCGCCAGCCCGGCCGACACCGAAACCATGCCGCTGGCGGCAAACCCGGCCGCCAGGATAGCGACGGCGGTCGAGCTCTGCAGCAGCACGGCAAGCACGGTGCCGACACCGGCCGATCTGATCCGCTCACCCCGGGCTTGCCTCAGGGCATCACGCAAAGCGAGCCCGCAGGCCCGCTCGACACCCTGGCGCACCATATGCACGGCCCAGAGCAGCAGCATGACCGCACCCGCCAGATGCAGCAGGATGATGGAAAATTGCATGGCGACGCCTCCGGTGCCAACGGCCGGCAGGGATGTCGACCCATGCTCAGGCTGAGGGTCGGCAAAACATAAGTCAAATCGTTCCTTTCGATCTTTTCCTAAGCAATCCTTATGATAAGATGTCGGCGATTTCAGAAGTGTCGGAGGCACGGGAGATGCGCTACGTCCAGTTGCGAGCCTTTCACCAGGTGGCCATCTGCGGTGGCTTTTCTCGCGCCGCCGAGGCGCTCTTCCTGACCCAGCCGGCGATCTCGGACCAGGTGCGCAAGCTCGAGGAAGAGTATGATGTGCTGCTGTTCAACCGGAACAAGAAGCAGGTCACGCTGACCCATTCGGGCCAGAAATTGCTCGAAATAACCCACCGCATGTTCGATACCGAGCAACAGGCGCTCGAACTCCTGACGGAGTCCCGCGCCCTGCGTTCCGGCACGCTGCGCATCGTCGCCGATGCCGCACATCATCTGCTTCATATTCTCGGCAGCTTCCGGGCCCGCTACCCCGGCGTGCAGGTTTCGGTGCGCGCCGGCAACACCGAGACGGTGATCAGCAGCCTCTACAGCTACGATGCCGATATCGGCGTGCTGGGCGAGGTGCCGACGGGGCGCGATTTCGAGGTGCTGAAACTCAACTCGACGCCGATCATCGCGTTTGCATCCGTCGACCACCCGCTGGCCGCGAAAAAGTCGCTCACCCTCAAGCAGCTCGCGCAGGAATCACTGGTCATGCGCGAGCGTGGATCGAAGACGCGTCAGAAACTCGAAGATCTCGCAGCCGCCTCGAAAATCGAATTGAGGCCGGCGATCGAAGCCGAGGGCCGCGAAGCCGTCCGCGAGATCGTCGCCTCGGGCGCCGGCATCGGCTTTGTCTCGGCGGCCGAATTCGGCCAGGATTCGCGGCTGGTGCCGATCACCATCGATGCTCCCGAGACCCTGATGGACGAGGCGTTGATCTGCCTGCGTGAACGCAGCGGCGGCAAACTGGTGCGGGCTTTCCTGGATATGGCGCGCTCGATGTCGGCGGATTAAGCGGCGGCCCTGATCTCCACCGCATCAGCCTTCACCCGCTCCGACTTCGGATCGTAGGGGCTGCGCAGATGTGCTGTCGCGGCATGGCGAACGCCGGCAAGGTCGATCTCGAAACGACCACCGGTGAGAAATGCAGCGTCGACGCCCGCCTCGTTCTCGATCAGGCCGAGCGCCACCGAGCGGCCAAGCGTGTGGCCGTAGGCGGCCGAGCGGACTTCGCCGACCGGCTTGCCGTCGCGCAGGATCAGTTCGCCGCCCCACAGCATCGGCTCGGCATCATCGAGCGTGAACAGCACGATGCGTCTTGCCGGTGCTGCCGATGGCTTCGTCTCAACCAGCGCGTCGCGGCCGATAAAGTCACCTGGCTTGTCCATCGCCACGGCGAAGCCAAGCCCGGCCTGCCAGGGGTCGATATCAGGCGTCAACTCCCTGCCCCAGGCGCGAAAACCCTTTTCGATGCGCAAGGCATCGAGCGCGTAGTAACCGGCGTCCAGCAGACCGAATTCACGGCCCGCCTCATGCAACGCCTCATAGACGCCGACGGCGAATTCTGTCGGCACGATCAGTTCCCAGCCCAGTTCGCCGACATAGGTCATACGGTTGGCATAGGCGGTGGCATAGCCGATATCGATCTCGCGGATGGTGGCGAAGGGAAAGCCGGCGTTGGAAAGATCGGCCGAGGAGAGTTTGCCCAGCAGATCGCGTGATCGCGGTCCCATCAACGCCAGCACCGCGTAGGACGAGGTGACGTCGGTCACGATTGCATGCGCGTCGGACGGAATGTTTTTGACGATCCAGTCGGCATCGTGGACAGCTTGTGCGGACCCGGTGACGATGAGGAATTTCTCCGCGCCGAGCCGCATAACGGTGAGATCGCTCTCATAGCCACCGCGTGCATTGAGCACGCCCGTGTAAACAGACGTACCGTCCGGTACGTCAATATTTCCGGCGCAGATCCAGTTGAGAACGGCGCAGGCATCGCGGCCCTGCACGAGGAGCTTGGCGAAAGAGGTCTGGTCGAAGATGGCGACGGCTTCGCGTGTCGCCTTCATTTCGCGCTTGACCGCCTCGTGCCAGTTCTGGCGGCCGAAGGCATAGTCGTTCTCGGTCTTCTCTCCCGGTGCCGCGAACCAGTTGGCCCGCTCCCAGCCCATCTTGGAACCGAAGCAGGCGCCCTTGGCGGCGAGCCGGTCGTAGAGCGGCGAGCGGCGGAACGGCCGCGCCGTGTCCAGTTCACGGTTCGGCCACGGCATGGCGTAATGCAAGCCGAGCGTTTCCTTGACACGGTCATGCAGCCAGCGCGGATTGTTGTTGAAGGAGGCGAAACGCCTGATGTCGACCGGCCACAAATCCATGGTCGGCGCGCTGTTGACGATCCATTCCGCCAGCGCCCTGCCCGCGCCGCCGGCGCTGGCGATGCCCATGGAGTTGAAGCCGGCGCCGACATAGAAATTCTTCAGTTCCGGCGCCTCGCCGAGGAGAAAATTGTTGTCCGGCGTGAAGCTTTCGGGACCGTTGTAGAATTTCTTGACCTCGGCCTCGGCCAATTGCGGCACGCGGACCAGCGCGTTTTCCATCAAAATCTCGAACTGATCCCAATCGTCCGGCAACAGCGCGAACTCGAAATTTTCGGGAATGCCATTCATGCCCCACGGCTTGGCGTGCGGCTCAAAGCCACCCATGACCAGGCCGCCGACCTCTTCCTTGAAATAGATGAACCCGTCGGGGTCGCGCATGACCGGCAGGTCCGGATGCACGCCCTCGATCCTGCCGGTAACGATGTACATGTGCTCGGCCGAATGCAGCGGCACCGAGACGCCGCACATCAGCCCGACCTTGCGCGCCCACTGGCCGGCGCAATTGACGACGATCTCGGCGGCAATGTTGCCGCGGTCCGTCTCGACACCGCAGGCGACGCCGTTCTTCACGCTGATGCCGGTGACCTTGACCCGCTCGAAAATTTTCGCGCCGCGATTGCGCGCACCCTTGGCCAGCGATTGCGTGAGATCGGTCGGATTGGCCTTGCCGTCGCCCGGCAGCCAGACGGCTCCGACCAGATCGTCGGTCGCCATGACCGGCCATAGATCGGCCGCCTCCTTCGGCGAAATCACGTCGATCTCGACGCCTTGGGCGCGAGCCGATGCGGCCGTGCGCTTCAGCACCGTCATGCGGTCGGCGGTCCGCGCCACCGACAGCGAGCCACAATTCTTCCAACCGGTGGCGAGCCCGGTCTCGGCCTCCAGCTCGCCATAGAGCTGCGTGGAGTATTTGATCAGGCTGGTCATGTTGGAATGACTGCGCAACTGGCCGACAAGCCCTGCGGCGTGCCAGGTGGTGCCACCGCTGAGTTGCCCCTGTTCGAGCAGCACGACATCGGTCCAACCGAGCTTCGTCAGATGATACGCGACCGAGCAGCCAATGATACCGCCGCCGACGATGACGACGCGCGCTTGCGTAGGGAATTCGTTTGCCATGGGACATCCTGCCGTTTTGACACCGGTTGGATCATAGCAGCCGAATTCCAAATATCAACACAAAATACCACAAAATATCACATCAAAGAGGCAACCATCAGCTCAGGCCCTTTGCGCGCAAGCGCTTCAGCGATGTCAGCCTGCGGTTTCGCGTCGACGATCACGCCGGCGGCGCGTTGAAAATTCGGAATCCTGAGCGGCGTCAGCTTTGCGAACTTGCTGCTGTCGAGAACGAAGTAGGTTTTGGCGGCAAGCGCGATCATGCGGCTGCGCTGTTCGGCGCCGGCGCGGGTGAAATCGGTCACCTCGCCGTCGGGCGACAGCGCGCCACCACCGAGGAAGGCGATGTCGACGCGAAAGCGCGACATGGCTTCGAGCATGTCGATGCCGGAGGCTGCTTCCTCGCCGGGATCGACTTCGCCACCCAGCACATGCACGCGCATGCCTGAGACGTGGCACAGCAGAAGCGCGATCTTCAGGCTCGCCGTGCAGATGGTGAGATCGCGCAGGTCGGCCATGGCTTGTGCGACGGCCAATGTGGTGGTGCCGGAATCGAGGAACACCACCATGCCGTCCTTTACAAGACCGGCGGCCAGCCTGCCGATCGCGGCCTTGCCTCCGGCATTTTCGTGGCTGCGCAAGCTCATTGCCGGTTCGCTCGGCTCGAAGCGGGCAGCGCCGCCATGGACAATGCCGAGCCGTCCCTTATCCGACAGCAGCTTCAGGTCACGGCGGATGGTTTCGCGCGAGACATCGAAGAACCCGGCCAGTTCGGCGACACTGACAGATCCCTGGGCGCCCAGCCGCCGCAGGATCTCTTCGTGGCGACGTGGAGCAAGGGCGCGCGCCGGCAGGCTGCTGTCGGGGGACATGATGATCCTCGGATCGAGTAGCGATGTTGCAATATGTGGCAGTGATCGTGCGCAGAGGCAACTCAAGCCATGTCGTCAGGATTTTCG
>NZ_RZRP01000022.1:0-20627 GCF_003997795.1 Mesorhizobium sp. M7A.F.Ca.US.005.03.2.1
TTCCTGCCGTCCTGATGTTTGGCGCGCTTCCATCCGCGAGCCGTTTTGCTCGGGTCCTGGCATCGGCGATGACCGCGGAGGCCGCCCATGGCTGAGGATGCTGCCATTGCCCAAAGGGGGAAGCCTGCGTCGGCCGGCCGGGCCCCCGTGTGGAGCTTTTCCAGCAATCAGCCGGTAGGCGCGATCCTGCTTTGCGCGGTGCTGCTCGCGGCTGCGGCAGCGGCAACCGTCTCGAACCTCACCGTGCAACTGCCATCGGCGCTCTGGCTCCAATCGCTCGCCGCTCCCGACATCGCTGACATGCGGCAGGTGCTCGTCCACTATGCCTTCCTGCCCCGTCTTGCGATCAGCCTTTTGTGCGGTGCGGCGCTCGGGCTTGCCGGAACTGTCCTGCAGCAGGTTCTGCGCAACCCGCTCGCCTCGCCTGAAACCGTTGGCGTCTCGGCCGGCGCCTATCTGGCGCTGGCACTGGCGACGCTTCTGTCACCGTCCCTGCTTGCCTTCGGCCGCGAATGGGTGGCGCTGGCCGGCGCATTTATGGCCCTTGCCGCCGTCATCGCTCTGTCCTGGCACAAGGGCCTGTCGCCGCTTTCGGTGGTGCTGGCGGGGCTTGTGGTCAGCCTCTATGCCGGCGCCATCGGTGCCGCTCTCATCGTGCTGCGGCATGAATGGCTGGCCAGCCTGTTCATCTGGGGCGCCGGTTCGCTCGGCCAGCAGGATTGGTCGACGACGCTGTGGCTTTTGCCCCGCATCGGCACTGCTGCGCTTGCGATCTTCTTCATGGTGCGGCCCCTGACCCTGCTTGGCCTCGACGATGAAGGCGCGCGCAGCCTTGGCGTGCCGCTCGGCGCCTATCGCTTCGCCGGACTGGCGGCCGCCGTCGCGCTGATCGCGTTTGTCGTTGCCGCTGTCGGCGTCATCGGCTTCGTCGGCCTGGCCGCGGCGACGCTCGCGCGCATCGGCGGTGGCCGGCGGCTTGGCCAACAACTGGTGATGGCGCCGCTGATCGGCGGCGCGTTGCTGTGGGCCGCCGATCAAGGCGTGCAGATCGCCACCGGGCCGCAAGGCGACCTGCTGCCGACCGGAGCGATCACAGCACTTCTCGGTGCGCCGCTGCTGCTCTGGCTGCTGCCGCGCCTTGCGCTTGGCTCGGAAGCCCCGACCTTGATGGCCGTGCGCCTGCCGCGCGCAAGCCGGCCCGGCCTTGTTCTCATGGCACTCGGACTGGCTCTGCTTCTGCTGCTCGGGCGGGCCCTGCGCCATGAACCGGGTCCGCATGGCTGGACCTTCGCCTTCGGCGACGAGCTGCAGCCTTTGCTGTCGTGGCGGTGGCCTCGCGTGCTTGCCGCGCTGAGTGCCGGGGCGATGCTGGCGCTTGCCGGGCTGATGATGCAGCGGCTGACCGGCAATCCGATGGCCAGCCCCGAAGTGCTGGGCATCAGTGCCGGTGCCGCCCTTGGCATGATGGTGGCGCTGTTTGCGCTCGTCGATGCCGGGCGCCCGGTTCAGACGGCGGCGGCAACGATCGGGGCCTTCGCCGCTTTGCTGGTGACGCTGGCGATCGGCCGTCGTGCCGCCTATGCGCCGGAGCGGCTGCTGCTTGCCGGCGTTGCCCTGACGGCCTTGTTCGACGCGCTGATCCTGGTGCTCACCGCGACCGGCGATCCTCGCGCCATGCTGCTGCTCAACTGGCTGACCGGTTCGACCTATGGCGTCGATGTCGGTGACGCCCTGCTGACCGGTGGTATCGCGGTCTGCCTCTTCGCGCTCGCGCCTTTCTTCATGCGCTGGCTCGACATCCTGCCGCTCGGCTCCGCCGCCGTTCAGGGCCTTGGCATCAACCTGAAGAGGGCGCGGCTTCTCGTGCTGCTGGCCGTCGCGGCACTCACCGCGGCTTCGACGCTGATCGTCGGTCCGCTGACCTTCATCGGCCTTATGGCGCCGCATCTTGCTCGTCGCCTTGGCCTTTCCCGTGCGCTGCCGCAGGCCATTGGCGCGGTGCTCGCCGGCGCGCTGATCATGGTCGCCGCCGACTGGGTGGGCCGGATCGCCATCTTCCCGCGCCAGATCCCGGCCGGTCTCGTCGCCACGTTGATCGGCGGCCCGGTGCTGATGTGGCTGCTGCGCCGCCGCTGACCGTTTTGCCTGGAGATATCCATGTCCAAGATATCCATGTCCAACGCGACGCCAGCCCTGATCGCCAACACGGCGGTCCACGATCTTGTTCCGGCGCAGGGCGGCGCGCCCTGGCGGATATTCCTGCATGTGCCGTCCGGGCCGGTGCCCGAGGCCGGCTGGCCGGTCCTCTACATGACCGACGGCAACGCCGTCATCGGCACGGCGGTCGACGCCATGCGCGCGCAGGCCTTCTATCCCACGGGCACCAATGTCGGCTGGGGCGTCATCGTCGCCATCGGCTATCCCGTCGACGGCGCCTATGATCCGCTGCGCCGCTCATGGGATCTCGGCCCGCCGCCAGGCAAGACCTACCCGCCCTTCCACGAAGGCACGTCCGAAGTCCGGACCGGTGGGGCAGGGAAATTCCTTGCTTTCATCGAGGATGAGCTGAAGCCGTGGGTCGCCAGCCGGGTCACGGTCGATGCCAGCCGCCAGGCGCTTTACGGCCATTCTTTCGGTGGCCTGTTTGCGCTCTACGCCCTGTTCACGCGGCCTTCTTCCTTTCAGACCTGGATCGCGGCGAGCCCCGCCATCTATTGGGAAGAGCGTGCCATCGACCGCTTTCTCGAAGCCTTCGAGGCCGCCATTCCCGATGGTTTGGCGGCGACCATGATCCTGTCGGCCGGCGAGTACGAGACCGAGAAGCTGGCGCCGTTCCAGATTGGCGCCGAGGACGAGGAAAAGCGCCTGAAGCAGAAAAAGGTGACACGCACCGACGCATTCGCGCGGGCAATGGCGCAGCGTCTTGACGCTCTCCCGGGCGTGCGCGCCAGTTTCGAACTGCATGCCGGCGAGAACCACATGTCGATCCTGCCGGTCACCGTCAATCGCGCGGTGCAGGCGGCGTTTGCGGTGAGGAGGGACACCGCCCTTTGCTGAACGCCGCAGCAAGACGGTCGGCGCTGTCATTCCTGTGAAGGGGAGGCGCTCAATCGGCGGTAGGAGACGCCGCCGAAGTTTGCCGTCACAAAATCCGTGACGGACATCTTGCGCTTGCCTCCGTCGCTGCAGGCGTAAACCGGCCAACCGGCATCGCTGCATTCGCTGGCAGCGCAGATGCGCGCCAGGCAGTTGCCGATAGTCAGCCGGAAGCCGCCCTTGCCGGCAAAGCCTTGCAACAGGCTGCCGTCCGCCGAGCGCCATGTCCGCGCACGGAATTCCGCCCGCAAAAGCAGTGGTTCGAGAGGGACCGCAAGGTTGTTTTCGCCGGCACGCCCTGCGAACTGCAGACGGAAGCGCGCCATTGCGGTCGCGTATGCAGTCACAAGATCGGCTTGGCGAAAATAGGCGGTTGCCAGGCTTGGGCGGTCAAGCAGATGAGACGTCCACTCGCCTGCCCCTACCGGCCTCACCAAGGCAACAAAGGCAAGAAAGGCGAAGCAAGCTCGTGACATTTCCAGCAGCCATATCTGTCTCGGCGTGCCGGTTTGCCCCCCGGTTGCCCTCCCATAACATCTCGCCAATCGGCGCCCGGCGCAAGCCGCTTGCTAAGGCAGTTCAGAAGGCCGCCGAGCAAGGGATCCTGGAGCCGAAGACGGTGACCCGCATCGACGAACCTGTGCGGGCGATCGCGAGAGGGTGGCGGTGTTTGCGGCAAGGGATCTTGACCAGCCCAGGGTTTCCTAGCCGATGCGAGCCGGCGGCAGCTCGAACAAAGTGGCGCCGTTCTCCCGGCCGCGCTCGACATAGCCGATGACGCCGAACCATCTTGCGACATCCGGCCCCTGGAGCCAACTGCGCGAATGGATGGCGAGGTTGCCGGCGAGCGCCTGGATATGCCTGATATGCCGCTTGCAGAAACGGACGGTCGTGGCCCGGAAGAAGTCCTCCCGTGCGGCGAACAGCGTGTCGGCGGCGTCGCTGTTCTCATGCCAGGCGATGATCGCCACGGCCTTGTCACCCTCGACAAGCGCGTGCGCGCGGCCCTCCTTCAAATTCATCATAAGGTTGTCGTAGGCGATCTTGCTGTCCTTGCCGGCAGCGACGTATTCGTCCGACATCCGCTTCGACAGACCGCGAAAGACATCCTCCAGATCCCCAAGCGTTGCTGCGCGTGCTCTCATTTCTCCTCCTAGCACCCCAGCAGGCAGTTTGCCCTAAGGTTGGGGGATCACCAAGCAAATCGAATCCGCTGGTGGCAGAAGAGCGCAAACTTGTTTCGCTCGACGATGTGTGCGGCGGGCGCGGCTAGGTGGTGGCCACGTCGAGAAGCTTCGCAAGCAGGCTCACGAAGGCGATGAACTCCAAAGCACGCTCGGCGTCATCGTTAATGAATCCGTGTGCCCTCGGATTTCGTAGACCTGACACCGCGCCGCTGAATAGTTGCATGAAGCCCTTCTGTTCATCCCTATCGCTCTGGTCTTGCAGCGCGTTGAATTTCAATATGGGGTTAGATGGACTGAACGCCCGCTCCATTAGTGTCGTGCCGTCGAACTCAAGTCCGCTACGGAGACGCACCAAGCCGTTGAGCGCCTTCACGGCTGCCTCTACGGCGTTAGCATAATGGCCATCCTGATATAGCTTATTTGCCGCACGCGCGATTTCCCGATGAAGATCAAGGCCATCGTATGCACGTGCTGTCCTTTCGATACTGCTCTCGCCTTCGTCGCCGAGACGTTCCTCAAAAATTTCGATGACGGACTTCAGCGTGGTGATGCAACTCGTCACCTTGTTCTCGACCGTGCTGATGTTGCCGAGAAGGGAGTCATCCATCCCGCTGTACCAAATACCAAACACCGGTTGAAAGGTTTCTACGCTACATTCAGAATATTCCAAAGTATCAACTCCGAAAATATCTCGAAGCGTTGAGTTTATCTTAGTTGAGTGACTATCTAGAATGTTACGTCCGTCCTTTTCCGTCAATGCGAAAACATTGAGAGTAGTTAGCTCGTCAAGTCGTCGTTTGAGCTTTGGAAGCGCTGCGCGGAGCTGCGCATCCGACAATACGGCAGTTGGACGTGCAGTTGCTATCGGCTGGCGTGCCATGCTCTTTCCTTGCAAATCTGATTTCGCTGCACCGGCCCGATGCGAGGGACACCTTCCTTCAGGTGTGGATTCAAGCCGGCGCCTTGACTATCACAAGATACTAGTTGCCTGCTCCTATTTGACTTGACGAGTGGTACTTTAGCACCTCGGGGTTTAGACTGGGGAAAACCTTCACGGCGCGGTCGAACGCAAGTAGACTCTCCGACCCCAGTTTACGCGTCAAAGAATTTGCTCGTCCGTTACGTCTTCGGCGTCTCTCATCTGTTCGCCAGCCTTCGGCTGGCGAACAGCGACTTTCGATAGCGTTTCATCTTCATCCGCTACTCTAACCTCCGAAAGCGCGACGTGCTTAATATTCGCTAGTTGCAAAGCGCTACGCCTCGCCTCGCGCTCAAATCTCTGCCGTTGCCCAGATGGGAGCAACTGAACGAAATCCAATATGGTTTCGGTAGGTCTAGAAATGAACTCAACCACAGCTAGGCAATATAATGCTTGGTCTAGATAGTCTTTCGATCTTTTTCGGTCAAAATCGGCAGGGCTGGATGTGATCTCTAGCTTATTCGAGACATCCACATAGACCGACGAAAGTCGAGCTTTCTCTCGCTCTCTATCAGATTTTTTGTACATCTCACTCAATTCATCATTATCACGTGTATCAAGAACACCCATGATTGATTGTGCCACCGCGATTGGATCCGTTCGAAGGATGTATGGCGACAACAATTTCGACAGTGTTTGCATTTCTTCCCAGCCTTGATCGCCCGGCGATAACATCTCCGCAGCTAAATGCACGCTGTATAAAACGGATAGTTTCCCAGATAAATACCAAGGAGCGTCCGATATCGCATGCTTGCTTAGGTGCCTATATCGATGATTGAAAATGCGTTCTGGGAGATGGGCTTTGCAGTAAATGATAAGGTATTTTGACGATTCCTCGACGGACAATATAGAAATATGACTGCAGACAGCATACTTTTTGCGTCGATGAAGGCTCTTCGCGCTCTCAACTAACGATGTGATATTTTCTAAAATCGCGGTAAGAGGTCCGCTTTCGCCGATAGGACTAGCTGCTGGTTGCGGCTCGAAAATATTGTAGTTCGCGTCTACACGATTAACTCTGTCACCAGATGTGGAACTGTTCATTGCGCCAGTCGGTCGACAGACCGTAGAATTACCGAAGCGCCTGCCGCAACGGCCGCGAAGCTCGCCCGTCTGCTCTGCCGGCCAATGTCGGTCATAAAGTCGTCGATCGAGTTTCTGACTACGACAGTGGCAGCGCGGACGCCAAGTCCTGCTGCAACAACGCTGGATGCGATTGCCAGATAGGGCAGATATTCTTTCATTGTGTCCCCCTCATTAGTTCCACGAACGCCGCCAATCTCGGTCAATAGTTGTGCGCGCGCAAGCTTCGCCTCGAAAGGGCATGCTTGAAAACCGTTCCCGTCCGGAGCGTTTTCACCAGCCTTCAGAAGCCAGCTCGAACCGAGAGCGCGCCATCGGCGAACCTGGTGCTTGTCACCGCGGTTCATACCCACTGGAATTCGCGCGCGGGCAGCGAGCCCGTTACTCCACTGCGAGAGGATAGTGTCTTGGATCAGCACGTCAATCGCCGCGTCGTCGTTTCCGCATCAACTGCTATCGCAGCGACCGGTATGTTGGCCGCAGGAAATATCTCCGCCGAGGCGCTTGTCGCCTCTCGACGAGAGGCGGCCAACAAAACTGTCAAATCCGGTTGAAAAAACGTCAAACTGATGAGCATCGATACGATGAGCAGCATCGAAAAACACAACAATATCAAAGAAGTAGAATGGTGCCCAGAGGCGGAATGGGCAGAATGCAGAAAAAAGACAACAAAATCAATGGCACTGGCAACCGATTTGCGCGGCTTGTGTATCACCGAGGTGTTGCAAAGTCGAGGCTCATCGTAGGAAGGGCAGGGCGTGGCTGCGCGCTTCAGTATGACACTGACCTCGAACGTCGGGCTACAGAATACTGCTTCAGATAGAATGGCGATGCTCCTAGCATAGCCCTCGTGAATCACCCGTTCGCCGGGGGATCTCCAGAGGGCGCGCTTGTCGGCGCTATCCCGCCTGTCGCCGCATGAGGCGAGCTCGTCTATGCTCGCAAAAAGCATGGGAGGTGTCATGACTAAGCTAACAGGCGCTGCGGATATGGCCCGGTCCGTTGGTGTTGATCCCAAGGCATTTCGACAAGCTTTGAGAGACGCGAAGTTCCCTTGGCACAAGCACAACGACGACTGGGTTGTGGAGCTGGATAGCTCAGAGCACTCGTCGATGCGGACCGTGCTTGTAACGCTCCTCAAGCGGAAGAAGCCTCGCCCCACCGAGAGCTAATGGCTGAAAAGTCATCCCGCAGAAGCGGCCCTCGTTTGTGCAAACAGGATAGCGACAACGGAGTATCCATAACGCGCTACCCTGAACGGCTTCCATTGACAATAGGAAAATATTCCTCTATACTGACTGCGGCGAGCTGCGTCGGCTGACGCGGTTAGGCCAGACCTTAACAGGAGTATTGACATGCCTTTGACAGATCGACCCGACACACCATGTCGGCACCACTCAAATCACACCACAAGGGGCCTTCTGGCCCCTTTGTCATATATGGAGGCAGGCCAATGAATGTCGCCTCCGAAACCACCCGATCGTTGATCGTCTTCGGCAGGGATGACGCTCGTAAAACCCACGCCTCGGTCTTCTTGCTGCCCGAAGTCGAGGCGGCAGAAAGCGCGGCTAGGCTGATGGGGATGCATTCGCATCGCGTTGAGCCCGGCGAAGCACCCGAGATCGTCATGCGCCTTCCGGCTGGCAAGCTTTTCGACAGCGGCAGGGCTTTCGTGCCGTTCGTCAAATCGGAAGTCTATGCCCGTATCGCGACCCTAGCGGGCGTCGCTGACGAGCGCGACAATGGGTCGGGCGACGACAAGGCCGTCGACAGCCCCGAAAACGCCTCAGCGGGCTCGCCTGAGGCCGTGGCGGGCCATGGCAGGGGCGACGGTGGCGGCGGTGCCGCTGGCGGTAACGATAGCGACCTTTGGGCAAAGCTGGCAGTCGGCGACATGGTACTGGCATCGGAAGGCCCCGACGAGGGATACTTTGAGGCCCGGATCATGAAGGCGAAAGCCAAGGGCATTTTCACGCTGAAATTCAGGGACTATCCGGATGCAGCCCACGTCGACCGCAGCTACTACCAACTCGGCCTGATCCACCCGCGCCAGCTGGCGAAGAAGTAAGCGGTCTTGCAACGGGCCGGGTTCGTCCTGGCCCGTCACCCCTCAACCAGACATCCATTCGAAGGAACCACCCCATGACATGCTCAAAGGAGCGCGTCGGTCGGCTGTCGGCGGCTGATCGAACCACGCGTATTCGAACCCTCAACGACCAACTGCGCCAGACCGGTGCGGGCGGCCGCATGGTAATGACCGCCGGTGTCGCCGCACTGCCTGCCCAAGAGATCGGCGCCATTCTGCTGGCCATCGCCAACTTCGATGCATTCGACGAGAACAACGATCCATGGGGCCAGCACGATTGCGCTCTGCTGCACGTCGGCGAGCGGCAGCTGTTCTTCAAAATAGACTACTATGACCGGGCGCTGGTAAACCTGTCGCCCGATGCATCCGACCCCGCTGTGACCATTCGCGTGATGACCGTCATGCTGCCGGAGGAATACTAATGTTGCCCTCTGCACAGGGCACAGGGGCACAGCCGCCGGTACATCTAAGTCGCCTTTGGCCTTCTGCCGGACGACAAGGGCATAGGCTGCCGCGCCCCTTTGGCAGGCTCGATCAAAAGAGCCGCGGCGGGCACACCAAGGACGGTTGCCAAAGCATCCAACGTATCGATGGTGACGTTCTCCGAGCCTCGCTCAATGCGGCCAACGTAAGATCGATCGATCTCCGCCGCCAATGCCAGCCGCTCTTGCGACAAACCTTGCTCTGCCCGGAGCTTGCGGAGATTCCAGCCAATGATCTTGCGCACATTCATTGTGAGCAAGAAGGCAATATAAACGGCTTGACAATCGACGGACTGACAGTCCCCTATTTGGCGTGGGGATTGCTTCAGGTTCTAAGCAACCGGTTACGAAGCTTCAGGGGGATTGAAATGAAAATCGCAGTTGGAATTATCGGCATTCTGCTTGGCATGATTTCGATGCTGCAGTCCTGCGCGGTCGCGACGGGTGGAAGCATCGCGGCCAACCATGACCTAGCGGGCGCTGGGTCAGTCGGCGTGTTGGTCGGTTTGCTGTTCTTCGTCGGCGGCGCCTTCGCCTTCGGCCTGCCGCTGATCTCGGCGATCATTTTCGTCGTCGGCAGCTTGTTTGCCTTCATCGCGGCAAGCGCATTCACCGATATGAAGATTTGGGCGTTTGCAGATCTGATACTGGCAGTGATGGCGTACTTCGCATGGAGAAGCGCTCGAAAGGCCAAGACCACGCCTTCGGGAGCGGCCCCGAAATGACGATCTGGTTTTACGAAGAAAACGGACAGCCGCGCGGTCCGATCGAAGAAACCTATCTGACCGCCATGCTTTCGAGTAAGGCGCTTCCGGCAAATACGCGCGTTTGGACGGATGCTTTCGGCAGCCAGTGGAAGGCGGCCTCCGAAACGGACATTGTCCCAAAGGAAATCAGGGTAACTCCGCCTCCGCTGAGTGTTGTTCAAGCGGCTGTTCCCGCGACCGCTGTCGTCGATAAATGGGCGAGATGGATCGCGTTCTCGCCGCTGATCATCCTCGCTGCCGATACGATCGTCCTGCTCGCCGGTGGCCATCCCAACACCCCGCCCATCAGCACCGGCGTATCGCTGTGGGCAGCGATCGGCGTTTTCTGGCTGGCTTACAAGGACGCCAAGGCGATCAAGAACGCTGGGCAAAACCCGACGGGCAAGGCACTCGTTCCGTTCATGCTGCTGACCCCAGTCGGCTATCTCTGGCGTCGATCGGCCGTCATACGCGCACCGCTCAGATACCTATGGATCTGGCTCGCCTGCGCGGCGGTCTTCCTGATCGCCGAACTGGCCATAGATCCAAGCCTCAGCGTTGCCAACGCAGCGGAGACTGGAGATCTCCTGTCGTACGGATCACGCGCCGGGATGACTGTCACGATCACAGGCCGGTCCGGCATCGATACGGACCATGCCGAGATTACCCTCGATCCCACAGCCCCGAACTCGAAGGGCTTCTGTATCGATTCCAACGGGGATGACGGTGAGACATGTGTTGGCAAGAAGTTGGCCGACGCCAAAATTCAAGCGAGCATCGTAGCAAATTGCTTTACAGGAAAGTTCACCAGTCCATGGGGCAACGGCTTCCAATTCAAGGGCCGCGCTGCCAATGGCGATTATTCCTACATAGTTCAACCAGACGTCGTTCCGCACGAAGTGCTTGATTACAGAGCCAACTATGATGTGGCGATTGAGGCGTTCAAGGCGCTATGTCCCGCCAGAGTTGCGCGAGCCGATCGAGAAGACCCCGTTCCTGAGGTTGCCGAAGAAAGCAGTCTTGACGATGCCGAACAAACTGCCCCAAACGTGGCTGAAGAATCCGTCACGGACGCCCCTTCGAACGGATCGACCTTCCGCGGCCTCCAGTTGGGAATGACAGAAGCCCAGCTTACGCAATCGGTGGATCGTTCGTTTGCTTTAAGCTCGAAATGGACTGGCACCCTGCAAGCGTTTTCCGCTCTTGCCAAAGGCTTGAACCCAAACGGACCGCAGGGCCAGATGCTGTTTATCGTCAAGGACCAACAAGCTTGCGGGCAGATCTTGATGCGCGACGGCCACGCTGCTCGCCTGCGGTTCTATCAGTGCTACTTCGACATCGCCAGCGGCATGTCGATCGACGATTTCGCGCGACAAATAGTCGATACCTTCCAGCTTGAGGACGGCATGTCCAGCCATTGGGAAATGCGTGGTGATGGAGCGTACCAGTTCAAGTACACCGAGTATGTCGGTGTCAGGCAGACTACGTCCGAGCGCTTCACCGCCTCGCTCCATCAGATGGACAACAACCTGACGCTGACAGTCGAACGAGTTCCCCACGCCAACTTCAACTGAGACCCTTCGAGGGTCTCGGAACTCAAGTGCGGCTAATGGCGTCCAGACGATCGACTTCTCTTTTGAGGTGATTGAGCGTTGCATAGCCAGAATGGCTCAATTGCAAAATTTCTATGATCATCCAAGCCACCCATTGGCTAAACCGGGCAACGTCTTTTTCAGTGACGTGCTGGTGGGCGCCGCGATGGACTGCAAGCGATCTTAGATCGTACATGTCGCTGATTTGCTTCTTCAGCTTCCCGTATTCAGAGAAATGAACGAAACGAAACCCACCGTAGGTCAGTATGCTCGCAAGCCCAGACGAGACAGATTGAGATACCCTCTCCTTTTCAAGAGAGAAAAAGGCTTCGACGCAGCTCCAATATTTGACGATTCTCATGGTCAGCGGAGTGTCGCGGTGCGCATCTGAGAACCAGTAAATCGCCCTTTCGATTGCTTCCTCGACCTCTGTCTTGTTGCCTTTCTGTAAGTTCGTCGCCGCGAGCCCGATCATTCGCATCGCGTCAGACCTGTCCGATAACTCGGTATCTAGCGAAAATGGCTGTCCTCTTGGAGATCCAAAATGCGTGGTAACGTGACTGTCGGCTTGGCTCCAAGACATCCAAACTGAGCGGCCCGGTGCGTCCTCTGGAGTCATGCCCGTACCGATGCGAAACCCTGCAGCGCCATTCTCGTATGTAGCAGCGGCAGCGATTGCAATCAGGCCAACGACCAACACGGTCTGCTCTGAGAACAATCGTCGCGCCACTCTTTCAGTCGCGAAAGCTGAACCATGGAGCCACAAAGCGCCGGGCCGAGCCTCCAATATAGAAGGATCCGGGTGCTTCTCGTAAGAGACATTCGCCGATTTCAGGACAGAAATCGGACTTCGCAGTATCCTCATCGGGCCGAGACTGAATGAGTCCTCTGATTCCAGTTTTATGCCAAAAATTGGAACGATGAAGAAATGCTCGTGTATCTCGCCGGTGACCAGATTAGATATGGCATCGAGGACCTCTTGAGGATTGTCAGGCATAAGAGCTTGAGATAGCCAATCCTGTACGGCGCTTTTCCATGCCCGCCAGATGTCCGAATAGTCTGCCTTTCCATCGAAATAATCGCGCCGAGATACCATCTCGACGACTTGCATGAATTTCTCAAATCCAAAATCAGTGAGGTATAGATGCTTATTCTTTCTGATCCTAAGCTCCCTAGCGAGAGTTCTGTCGCGCGGTATCTCGCTTATGGATTTAGGAGCTATAAGTGACTTGGACTTAAATATGTCTTCGGCGCACGAGAATAGAATACGCAGTTCCTTAGGTGTGAATGGCTTCCCCATATTTCCCTTCTCAATGCGCTGAGCAAGGCCTCAGCGGCTCCCCTTAGGATAACCAGCGATAACGGAGATCGCTTCAGCGTGGTAGATCACCCGTTCGAAGTTTCTAAGCCTCGCATCTGATGCGGTCTCAGCGCCGCAAAAGACGACTGTGGTCCAGTCATGATGGGCGTTCAGGGTTTGACGCGTCTGATACGTCTTGGCGAAACAAGCGGCGCGAAGTGGGTACGCCTCGGGCTGGCCGTAGCCGAACCGTTCGCCTGAATGCTTGAATTCAAGATGGACCGCGAGAATGCGGTTTAGAGAATTTCGAAAGAAAAAGATGGCATCCGACTCGAGTCCCTTACTATCGGGAATTCGACAAGTGCATCGACTATCTAAACCGCACCAGTAGTTGGCCCAGAAAGGCTGTATTGTAGGCCGCGTTCGCCAACGCACAGCGCGCTGTTCGTCTACGAGGGCGGAACTGCCGGTGTAATTTGGTTCCGCCGACGTGCCCCTAATCAACCAATCTCTGACGTGTTGAGAGGTAAATACGCTCTCAGCGATGGCATTCAAGTAGGGCTGGGCTTTTCCCGAATATGCAGGCATAGAAGTTACCTAAATGTCGCTGCGAACATGAAACGTGTTGATGATCCCGTTAGCCGAACTATGGGAAGGTTGGCATTACCGAAAATTTGGACCGGCTATCGCGAGCTTTCTCGGTTCTTGAAAGCCTGTTCAATAGCTCCTTTGACTTGCGAAACGAGCGCTTTGTCATGTGACGACAGCACATGGACGTCGCCGCTGGAAGTGCGCAAGACCAGCGTCGATTTGGAGGGCAGCATCGTAGTTGCGAAACCTAACCCGAAAAAAATGAGGACCCCCCACAGAAGGCCAGCTTTCATCCAAACATAAATGGAAAAGATAATCGCCACCAAAATTAAAACAGCACCGAAACCTCCGGCCTCCTGCTTAATGCTCACACTTCCAATGCTTGAAATTTGATAAGTCACATTCCCGAAGATAGCGGTTGCATCCGTGACGTGGATGCCTCCACTTGTGAAGTTGACCTTCTCCATGCTTCCCCCACCTAGCTTTTCTGCCCTTTTGGACGGTGGAGCATTCTCTCTTTCTTGCCAAGCGTTTTGTGACTTGTTGTTTGCGGGCGCTGAGTTCGTTTCCGTCACAGTTGCGCGGACGGGTTTTCCGGACTATTCGAAAAACGCAATCAATTGGGAGATGAAACGATGTCGGATGCTGCAGCAGAAACTCGTAACGCCGGTGTGTTGGGTTTAACTGCAGAGATTGTTGCGGCGTACGTGCAGAACAACCCAGTGCCCGCGATCGGCCTTCCAGATCTGATTGCAAGCGTCAACTCTGCCTTGATGGGAATTGGCCTGCCTTCGAAGCCGACAGAGCCTGAGCTTATTCCCGCGGTGAACCCCAAGAGATCCGTGTTCCCAGATTACATTGTTTGCTTGGAGGACGGAAAGAGGTTCAAATCCCTCAAGCGCCACTTGAATGTCCACTATGGGCTGGCGCCGGAGGAATACAGGTCCAAGTGGGGCTTGGCTCGAGACTATCCGATGGTGGCACCAAACTATGCTGCTCAGCGGTCCGCCCTTGCGAAATCCTCAGGCCTCGGCCGAAAAGCGGCTGCAAAAGGTGCCCCAAAAAAACCTGCAGCCAAAGCCAAGAAGCCTGCCGCGCGGCGGAAGACGGCTTAGGCCGGAACCTCGATGAATAGATCAGCCGCCGTTGGCGCTATCGTGTGGTTAAGCCTTACGGCCTACCCTGCCGTGGCGCAGCAAACATTCGAAGGTTACGACTGCACCGCAGGCTGTTCAGGCCACCAAGCAGGATACGATTGGGCCGAACGAAATGGTATTTCGGACGCCAACGACTGCGACGGCAATAGCCAATCCTTCAATGAAGGTTGTCAGGCTTACGTTGAGGAGCAACAGCCAGCGCCAGACGATGAAGTCCCTCCCGACGAAAGCGACGAGGACAGTTCAGAATAGCCCGATAGTGCTTTCTTCTCTCTCTAGACTCTTCCGCCTGACGGAAGCATTCTCCCCTCGGGGAGATGGCTATGGGCAATTCTGTTCGGCCGTGGGTTAGACGGCGGAGGCCTTGGTGGCGTTCGCTTCTGCGCGCTCGCCTCCCTATTTCTCTGGCGCTGCTTGGCACGGCGTCCCTCGCTTATGTCGCAACAGACACCCAACACTCACTTCCAAATGTTCATTATCCCGTCAGGTCAACGACCTCCGTCGCCGTGCGCAGAGTGGGCTGTGACATCAAGGGAAACATCAACGATCGCGGTGAGCACATCTATCACGTGCCCGGTCAGGAATATTATTCGGCTACGCGCATAAACCCGGCGCGAGGCGAGAGATGGTTCTGCTCCCAATGGGAAGCGTGGTGGGCTGGGTGGCGGAAGGCCAAAGTATGAAGATAATGGCTATGCAGCGGCGCGGTGAACAGTGACGGGTGACGCCGAAAACCTGTCAAATTTCTTTGCGGCTTTCGAGGAAATGATTGCGTCGATGCCTGAAGCCACAGCGAAGACGATGGGATAAGATCAAACATACCGCTGCCCGGCGGTCGGCCCTTTCAAAGTCTTCTGGCCTTGGTCGCAAGCTGCGAAAACGCTGCCGTCGCTGCGCCAGCCCTCCTGGAGCTACAATTTGCTGAGACGCGATAGCCAGACGGCTGCAAGGCAGTTAGAAACGTTTCGTAATTCTCACCCTGATCGAGATGAGTAGTCTTTTTTACGGATCGGGACATGACAAAATGGCAGGGATAACGGCAACGCGATGATAAAGTCGGTCAACAATTATCCAATCTCACAGCTTTTCGACATAGAGGCCTCGGTTGTTTACGCCGTTCCCCGGTATCAAAGAGAGTACACTTGGGGGAAAAATCAGTGGGAGACAATATTTGACGATGTACAGGAGAATGATGGCGGTTATTTCCTAGGTTCGATCATATGTATCAACCAGACCAACGATAGCCTCGACGTGCAGCGGTTGGAGGTCATAGATGGCCAGCAGCGTTTGACCACTCTTTCCCTCCTCTTTGCCGCTATCTATCAGTCACTAAAATCTCGCGAGCAGGCTTTAAACGACGATCAGAAAATCGAAATGCTCAATCTCAAGCGCAAGCTTGTGCTAAAAAAGGGAGTTGACCAACTCCGCGTTATTCCTCAGATTCAAAACCTTAACCTAAATGACTATCGAGCCGTTCTGTCTGAATTGGGTGCCGTAAGCCCCTTTGATGCTCCCCCGTATGCAGGAAATCGGAAGATTTTTCGCGCGTATCGATATTTCCAAACTCGGATTGAGGAGACAGCCAATATTTCGGCCGACCCGCTCGTATCGATCTTGGAACTTCTCGACAAAGTAAGCCAAGCATGTTTAGTTAAGATTGAGGTTGCTAGCCACGCAGACGCTTATACTCTCTTTGAATCGCTAAACAATCGAGGAATGCCACTTACGGCAATTGATTTAATAAAGAACAAACTATTAGCCAGAGCGGAGGCTACATCGAGCGATAAGGTCGATTATTACTTCGACGTTTGGAGCACCCTGCTCTCGCACCTCGGCGACGATTACAGTGTTCAAGAGCGCTTCTTCCGGCATTATTATAATGCCTTCAAGGACGATTTAAATAGGCCATTTAGAAGCGACAAAGATAAAAGAAAAGACCCTCTTGGCCCAGTTGCTACACGTACTAACCTGATTCAGATATACGAGAAGTTGATCAATCAAGACGCAGGCGCACAGCTCCAAGGGATTCGAAGCGCAGCCGAATCCTATGCGCTAATGCTTTCTAGAAACCAGAACTCGGCGCTTTCAGTTTTAGACAAACCGTTGAAAGATCTGGAGCGAATTCAAGGTGCGCCATCGCATCTGCTGCTATTGTATCTCATTGTGAAGCAATCAGAGTTGGGACTCCAGCCTTCGCATTTGGACAAGATAGCTCGTCTTCTAACGCGCTTCTTTGTTCGCAGGAATCTCACGGACACGCCACCGACGCGCGATCTGACCCGCTTATTCATGTCGATAATCGAGAAGGTGGCCCCTCTCCGAGGTGATCGGGTGGTCGACGCGGCGATTGAAGACCTTCTGGCAGTTTCAGCTAGCGACAAGGTCTTTGAGGAGAAATTGGAAGGGCCGATTTACGAAGAGAACGTGGGTGTTACTCGTTTTGTTTTGTGCGCTCTCGCAGAGGAGGGAATGACGAGAGAGACAACCGTTGATCTATGGAGAGTCGATAACAAACAGTATGTTTGGTCGATTGAACACATTTTCCCACAAGGTCAAAACGTTCCCCCGTATTGGGTCGATATGATGGCTGGCGGAGACGCAGCCGTGGCAAAGGCGCTAATTCAGTCTCACGCCCACAGGATTGGAAATCTTACTATCTCCGGATTTAATAGTGCTCTTGGGAACAAAGGGTTTTCAGAAAAGCGAGACAGGGTCGATAGCAAGGGACTTCCCGTCGGTTATAAGAATGGTCTTAAGCTGAATGATGTACTGGGGTCAGCTGACAGTTGGAGCGTAAAACAGATTGAGGACCGCACTGCTGTCCTCGTTGGCAGGGTTCTAAGTATATTCGCTATCGCTGATAAATAGGACGGTTCGTTTGTAAACTCAAACCGGGCTTTGCGGTGGTTGCAGAGCGCCAAAGTTAGCTTCTCAAAGAATCTCGGGCGAAGCCTAGCTCACCACGATCAACGTCCTTTGAGGAACCAAAATGATTATCGTCATCCAATGCGCAGGCAAGAAACAATCCCCGGCCGGTCACCTGACCAAGAAGGACGGCAGAAAGGCATGAAAGGAGAAATCACCGCCGACATTAGCAGCGCCAACGTTTTTGCGGACTTGGGTTTTGACAATCCAGAAGAGGAACTGCTCAAAGCCGAGCTGGCCCGTGAGATTCGCGCCATTATTAAACGCCGCCGCCTGACCAAGGCGAAGTCGGCTGAGATGCTTGGTATTGGACAGCGCGACGTCTCCGACATTGTTGTCGGCCGCACCGGCAAATTCTCTCTCCACCAACTTATCCGCTGTTTCGATCAGCTCGACCACAAGGTCGATACGGAGGACAAATAGAGATTAACTCCGACTCGCTTTCTTAGTAGAACCGCGTCGATGCCCGGAGCTTCCCTGTTGATCTTTCTCGCGTCGAAGGGTTGCCCGTAGAAGCCCCGCCGAGATCAGCTCCGAGTTGGTGGCAGGCAAGCCTGCCTGCGAATAGGCGGTCCTCATCGTGCCGAATCGGTCTAGGAAAGCCTGATACCTAGGTAGCCCAGCGTCAGCATTTATATGTGCGACCGTGACATATCCGTATGCCGTTTGCAGTCGACGAAGGCACTCCAAAAGCTCTTCGTCTGAGTACTGTCGATCTGCCTTAGGACCTGCGGAGCACTGCTTATAACCGACAACTGCATAGGCGGCTCTTAGGCTTCCAAAGTGCGCAACATACGCTGCCGCAGCAGGCGTATATGGGCAAGCGTTGATAATCGAGACGGTAAGCTTCTTCTTTTCTTTGAACAGGCGCTGGAGGCATTTGACCATCCGCGGTCTCTCATAACCGTAGCCCCGCTTACAACGGAGTTCCCGTTGAGCCTTCTCGAACTGCCTTACGTCCACAATCGGGTCCATCACCCGGGCTCTTGTCCATTGTTCAGGAGGGTTCCGGTTCGGTCTGCCCTTCAGCAAATAGGATCTGCGATTGTAGACGTAGTAACCTATCATCAATTCGTTGCTGAGCACGGCTTTGACCCGCCGGTGATTCCAGACCCGACCATTCGTAGAAGGAAGCCCCTCTTGATTCAGACTCGTTGAAATGCGGCTCATGCTTCTCTTTTGATTCACGAACATGTCGAATATCCGCTGCACAACACTAATTTCATTCGGTGGCCCGGGGACAAGCAATACACGGTCGGAACTCAACCCCTTTCGCTCGCCGGACTTAAGTAGAAACAGCGGCTCCCGGTCTTTGTTCACCAAGAGGCGTCTCACGCCATATTGCAGGACGCCTCCTTGACTGAAACCAAGGAGGGCTTGCTGTCGATGTGCCCTTGAGACCTTGAAAGACAGTTCGCGGCTGAACTCGCTCGCCATTGCGCGCTTCATGTTCTTTAGGATGGTCGAGACCATGCTGCCGTCGTTTTCAAAGGGTTCGGCGCAGTACACCACCGCGACACCCGCGCTACGACAGAGGAATTCGTAGTGGGCGGATTGATCCGCGTCCGGAAAGCGACCCCATCGGCTGACGTCTAAAACCAGAACGGCAGAATAGGCATGTTGCCCAGTCACAACGTCAGCCAACAGCCGCTTCAGGCCGTCTCTTCCCTTCAGGCTTAAGCCACTTTTACCGGCATCCGCGTAGGTATCAACGACAGCGAACCCTCGTTTTTCGGCATACTCGGCGATGGCAGCGATCTGGTTCTCCAAAGAATACCGCTGGTGGTCGGTAGACATGCGAATGTACTGCGCAGCCGGAACACGGAGATCGCTTGTAAGCTCAGTCACTATAGTGCCTCCGCGCGAGCCGATCTAATGCGGCAGGACGACGCTGATGCCCGCATATTACTCCACAACGGGCTTGAGCAAAACGTTCTGAGCCGTCAATTCACGTGTGCTTGCCGTAGCCGAGCGGCTTGACCGGGAGTCGGGTAGCGCAACTCCGTCCCTATGGCGGCTGGCCGATGACGGCGGAAGGAGACGCCAGCACCGTAAGTACTTCCTGCAGCGAACCCGTCAGCCCTTAGTCGTGGCACGGCCTCGATGCACCCGAAGGCTTCATGGCGCTGCCACCGCAGGAGCATTGAGGATACGGTAAACCTGCATCCTTGAGCAACCGACTACCTTCGCGATCTGCGTCGGGCTCTGGCCGTCATCGCGAAGGGCCATCACCTTGTTCCTGTCGAGACGCTGTCTGCCCCCTTTGTAGGCACCGACGGTCTTCGCTCTCTCAATTCCCTCGCGCTGGCGCTCCTTGATGAAACGCCGTTCCATCTGAGCGACCATACCCAGCACGGTCAGCACGATGTGGCCCATCTCCCCCCGGGTCGAAACGTGAGGATCCAAGACGGTTACAAACGCCTCTCGCTGCTCGCATTCGTGGATCAAGTTTAGAACATCGCGAGTGTCTCGGCCAAGCCGATCGAGCCGCGTTACGACAAGTTCATCACCCGGTCGGAGAAAGTCGATGATCGTCGCAAGTTCGGCCCGGCCATCGCGGCTGGCCCCCGATACCTTTTCCGATCGGACGATGCTGCACCCTTCAGCCTTCAGCTTGGCAATTTGGGTTTCGAGGTCCTGATCGATCGTACTAACGCGGGCGTAGCCTATCCGGCTCATGTGGTGTCACCTCATGGTTTAGGCCCGAGGCTACCTTGTCACAAATAGTCGCTGTCAACTCCGATGTTACATCGCCCTTGCGCAATGGCGTGACGTCACTTTAGGGCATACCCTAAAGTGACATGTTCTCGTCTCTCGTGGTTGACTTGCGCATATGGGCGGTGCTGGCCGAACAGCGTCCGTTCGTTGAAGCGGTGTTCAGTCACCTATGGGCCTGTCAAACCTTCTCAATCTAATGAATAGCGTAGGGATCTCCGCAGTGCTTCGAGCAGGGGTTCAGACGCGCTCTTATCAATGCTCGCCGAACCCTGTCTGGTAAGGATGAGGGTGTTAATCGGTGAGCCCTCAATCTGAACTCTTATTTTGTCGTTCGTATATGAAGCGCCATTCGTCAATTTATCAGCAGCTAGACGAACGTCATTGGCACCTCTTAAAATCGCCGTTGCCATAACACTTTCAGTGAGCTTGATATCTCGCATCTGGCAGCTAACTATTTTTATGTCCCTGTTTGTCTCCTTCGAGAAAAGCTCGCACCATCTAATAACATCTACCTTAATTTCGCTGACAGACACTTCGAAATTGCAAGCTTCCCCAAGGCGCGACAAAAATAAACTCATGCTCCTAGGCGGATTTATGATTTCGAGGTCCGAATATGATGGGTTAACCGCGAAGCCAATGCCCCGAAACTCGGTTCTTTCATAAACAACTTTCTCTCCTAAGGGAC
>NZ_RZRP01000230.1:0-7754 GCF_003997795.1 Mesorhizobium sp. M7A.F.Ca.US.005.03.2.1
GCCGGGCAGGAAGGCAAGGACGCTGCCGCTCTCGTCGGCAAGGGCGGCGCGGATCGCCTTGGCCATCGCGTCCTCGATGGCGATGCCGGCCGGCCGTTCGTCATAACGGATATCGACGGGAAAGGCGCGACCCTCGCTTTCGACGACCGGCGCGCCCGACATGAGTTTGGCGACGCGCGCGCCGTCGAGCGTCGCCGACATCACAGCCAAGCGCAGATCCGGCCTGAGCGCCCCCTGCACGTCGAGCGCCAGAGCGAGACCGAAATCGCCGTCGAGCGAACGCTCGTGGAATTCGTCGAAAATGACAGCCGAAACACCGGGCAGTTCGGGATCGTCGAGGATCATGCGCGCCAGCACGCCTTCGGTGACGACCACGATCCTGGTCTTTGCCGAAATGCGGTTTTCCATGCGCATGGCGTAGCCGACGGTGGCGCCGGGTTCCTCACCAAGCAACTCAGCCATCCGGCGAGCGGCGGCGCGAGCGGCGAGGCGGCGCGGTTCAAGCAGGATGATCTTGCCGGCGCCGAGCCAAGGCGCGTCAAGCAGCGCCAGCGGCACCAGCGTGGTCTTGCCAGCGCCGGGCGGCGCCACCAGCACGGCGCTGTTGCCATCGCCAAGCGCTTCCCTCAGCGCCGGCAGCACGACGGACACAGGAAGCTCCGGCAGGGGTTTTGTGGTCATGGCGCCCGCATATCAGCGGTTACGGCCACGGCGCAACCAGAGTCGGTTCAAAGCCGGGTACGCGAAAACGGGTTCCAGCGCACGGTCCCCAGCCGCGCTTCCTCACGCACCATGGTCAACAGGCCGGCGCCGCCAACGACCGCCAGGCCAACCAGCGACAGCCCGTCCGGATATTCCTGGAAAAACAACGCGCCGAGGATCACCGCCCAGGCGATCTGCGAATAATGCGTCGGCACGACCCGGTTGGCAGGCGCGTATTTCATGGCCAGCAGTTGAAGGAATTGTCCACCTGCTGTGAAGGCACCGGCCGCCACCAACCACAGCAACTGCTTGCCGTCGGGAACGGTGAACGAGGTGGCGGCGGCACCGATGCCGTTGAACAGCAGGCCGTAGCCGACCAGCACGCCGAGCATGGTGGTGCGCTTTTCCTGCTGCGCCAGCGAGCGCATCAGGATGACGCTGGTGGCGGCGAGGAAGGCAACACCGAAGGCGGCAAGGTGGCCGAGATTGAGCTCGCGAAAGCCCGGCCGCACCACCAGCATGACACCGGCGAAACCGGCGACCACCGCCAGCCAGCGCCAGGGGCCGACCTTCTCCTTGAGGATCACCGTGGAGAGAATGGTGACGCAGAGCGGCGCCAGGAATATCAACGCATAGGACTCGGCCAGCGGAATGGTGGTGAAGGCGTAGACACTGAGCACGCCGGAAGCGATGCCCGCCCAGGCACGCGCCTGCACCGCCCATGGCCTTCTGGTGCGCCAGAAATCGCGCCAACGTTCGCCCGCGGGCCGCGTGAAGAACAGGAAGAAGCCCGCGAACAAGGTTATGAAAAAGCCGATCTCGAAGATCGTGAGCTGACCGCCCAGGCTTTTGACAACGGCATCGCTACCCGAATAGCTTGCGTAGGCGATCAGGGCGAGCAGGATTCCGTTCGTCACGTTGTTCCAATTCCGGGGAGAGAGTGGTTTGAAAATCCTGGCGCTCGGTGCGCATCCGGACGACATCGAGATCTTCATGTTCGGTACGATGGCCGCCTATGCTGCGCAAGGCGCAGAACTCACTTTTGCCATGGCCACGGATGGTGCCAGGGGCGGCACAAGTGATCCCGCTGTTCTCGCTCGTGTCCGTCGCGACGAAGCAACGGCCGCGGCCGCGCTGGTAGGCGCAGTGCCACGCTTCCTCGACTTCCCGGACGGCGAGCTGGTGGCCGATGCAGCGCTGATTGGAGCTCTGAAAGCACTGATCGGTCAAATCGGCCCGGATCTGGTGATCACGCATGCGCCCAACGATTATCATGCAGACCATCGCGCGCTGTCGGACGGCGTTCGTATCGCGGCGTCTTTCGCCGTCCCAGTGCTGCATGCCGACACGATGGGCGGCACCGGTTTTTCGCCGACGCACTATGTCGACATTTCCGCCCATGCCGACGTCAAGGCCGAGGCGATCCGCATGCATCAATCGCAGGATCCCGACCGCTTCGTCGACATTGCGCGGACACAGAACGCCTTTCGCGCCGGCCAGTGCAACGGCGCGCAAGGCTCATCGGCCGAAGCCTTCCGTTTCGAACCGTCGTTCCCGTTCGCCGATATCCGCGCGCTGCTGCCGCCGGCGCCGGCGATCCGCAAGGTGATGGTGAGCACCAGAAGGGTAGATTGAAAGCCGAGCCTGCCCCACGTCCCGGTCAGAATCGGCCTGAACAGCTTCGGTAAACCAGCCAGCGACCCGCGCTTTTCCCAACGTTTTCAGACATCGCCATAAGCATGCTGCGGCGCAGCAACGAATTCGCTTGCCTTGTTTAGTAAAAATTGCATCACTAAACAAATTACTAAACATCTGCAGTGTAACCGCGCAGCCATGTTTGGGCCCCTGAGGAGAGGGGTTGAGGGCTTTTTGAAACCGTCATCCGGGCGCGTTTCGCAAATGGGAGGAAGTCATGAAATCGAGCTTGAAACTGGCGTTGGGACTGACCTCGGCAATCACAGCGTCGACAGCCGTCGCGAACGTCGCGCACGCTGAAGACCTGACCCTGTGCTGGGCCGCCTGGGACCCGGCCAACGCACTTGTCGAACTGTCCAAGGATTTTACCAAGGAAACCGGTATCGGCATGAAATTCGAGTTCGTGCCGTGGACCAACTATGCCGACCGTTTTCTCAACGAACTGAACTCGCACGGCAAATTGTGCGACCTGATCATCGGTGACAGCCAGTGGATCGGCGGCGCTGCCGAGAACGGCCATTACGTCAAGCTGAACGACTTCTTCGACAAGGAGAAGATCAGCATGGACGATTTCGTGCCGGCAACCGTCGTCGGCTATTCGGAATGGCCGAAGAACACGCCGAACTACTGGGCGCTGCCGGCCATGGGCGACGTCGTCGGCTGGACCTACCGCAAGGACTGGTTCTCCAAGCCGGAACTGCAGAAGGAATTCAAGGAGAAGTACGGTTGGGATCTCGGCCCGCCAACCACTTTCGACCAGTTGAAGCAGGTCGCCGAGTTCTTCCAGAAGCGCGAGATCGACGGCAAGACCGTCTATGGCGCCTCGATCTACACCGAGCGCGGCTCCGAAGGCATCACCATGGGCGCCATGGACGTGCTCTACAGCTATGGCTTCCAGTACGAAAACCCCAAGAAGCCCTATGAAATGGAAGGCTTCGTCAACTCCGACAAGTCGGTCAAGGGGCTGGAATTCTACAAGGCGCTCTATGATTGCTGCACGCCGCCCGGTGCCTCGAACAGCTACATGGGCGAAGGCGTCGATGCCTTCAAATCCGGCCAGGTGGCGATGCACATGAACTTCGCCTTCACATGGCCGGGCCTGCAGAAGGACGAGAATGTCGGCGGCGACAAGATCGGTTACTTCGTCAACCCGAAGGGTCCCGACGGCGAGCAGTTCGCCCAGCTCGGCGGCCAGGGTATCTCCGTGGTGTCCTATTCCGACAAGCAGGAGGCGGCGCTGAAATACATCAAGTGGTTCGCCAACAAGGATGTGCAGGCCAAATGGTGGTCGCTCGGCGGCTATTCGTGCCTCAACGCGGTGGTCAAGGATCCGAAGTTCCCGGCCAGCCAGCCCTATGCGCAGACCTTCCTCGACTCGATGGCAATCGTGAAGGACTTCTGGGCCGAGCCGAGCTACGCCCCGCTGCTGCAGGCTTCGCAGAAACGCTTCCACGACTATGTCGTCGCCGGCCAGGGTTCGGCCAAGGATGCGCTCGACGGCCTGGTCAAGGACTGGACCCAGGTCTTCCAGGACGATGGCAAGATGTAACCAGCTCCTCCCGAGCTAAGCCAAGCATCCCGTGCCGCCCCTTGGCACGGGATGCAGTTCAGATAAATTCCATGACAGAGACGACCAAGTGACCGAAGCAGGACTCACCATGCTCAATCGGACCGCGGAGAACGTTGCCCGGGCGACCCCGGAACCGTTGGCCCGCAAGGTCCGGGGCATCAGCGACAAGGGCCTCGCCTGGCTGTTCATCTCGCCGACGATCCTGTTGCTGCTGGCCATCAACATCTTCCCGCTGTTCTGGGCGATCTATCTGTCGTTCACCAACTACCGGGCCAACCGCCCGAACGAGGTGGTGAAAAATCTCGGCCTTGCCAACTACCAGCGCATCCTCGGCGACAAGGATATCTGGATCGCCATGCAGACGACCGCGCATTTCGTGTTCTGGACGATCCTTTTGCAGACGCTGATCGGCTTCACGCTGGCCTGGCTGATCGACAGGAAGTTCCGAGGCCACGCCTTCTGGACGACGCTGATCCTGGTGCCGATGATGCTGTCGCCGGCGGTGGTCGGCAATTTCTGGCGCTTCCTCTATGAGCCGCAGATCGGCCTGTTCGCCTATGCGATCTCCTTTGTCACGAGGATTCCGCCGACCGATATCCAGATGCTCTCCAACGTGTCGCTGGCGCCCTGGTCGATCATCATCGTCGATACCTGGATGTGGACGCCCTACGTGATGCTGATCTGCCTCGCGGGCCTCCGCTCCATCCCCGAATACATCTACGAGGCGGCCGAGGTCGACCGCGCCTCGAACTGGCGGCAGTTCTGGTCGATCACGCTGCCGATGGCGCTGCCCTTCATCATGCTGGCGGTGCTGTTTCGCGGCATCGAGAACTTCAAGATGTTCGACATGGTCAATCTGTTGACCGGCGGCGGGCCGGGCTCGACGACCGAGGTCGCCTCGATAACGCTGAAGCGGCAGGCTTTCGAAAGCTGGCGCACCGGTTATTCCTCGGCCTTCGCCATCATCCTTTTCGTGGCGGTGTTCGGCCTGGCCAACATCTACGTCAAGGCGCTCAACAAGGTGAAGCAGAGATGAGCCTGACCACAGCCCATTCGGTCGTCGCACCGAGCAGCAACTCGAAACGGATCGCCGGCACGATCATCGTGCTTTACGCACTGATCTCGATCGTGCCGCTGCTGTGGATCTTCGCCACCAGCTTCAAGACGCCGCCGGATTCGATTGCCTATCCGCCCAAGATCCTGTTCCAGCCCAGCCTCGAGGGCTACTGCAATTTGTTCACGACGCGGACCCGGCAGACGCCGGAATACATCAACTCGCTGGGCCCGGCGACGGGCTTCTGCGACGAGACCACGCGCAAGCGCAACATGGTGATCGCCGGTCCGTCCAATTTCCTGCCGCGCTTCGTCAATTCGCTGATCATCGCCTTCGGTTCGACCTTCTGCGCCGTCTTCCTCGGCACACTGTCGGCTTACGGCTTTTCGCGCTTCAAGGTGCCGCTCGCCGACGACCTCCTGTTCTTCATCCTGTCGACGCGCTTCATGCCGCCGATCGCCGTCGCCATTCCGATCTATCTGATGTACCGCGAGCTTGGCCTGTCGGACACCGCGCTCGGCATGATCCTGCTCTACACGGCGGTCAATGTGTCGCTGGCTGTCTGGCTGCTGAAGGGCTTCATCGACGAGATCCCGCGCGAATATGAAGAAGCGGCAATGATCGACGGCTACACGCGGCTGCAGGCCTTCTGGCGCACCGTGCTGCCGCAGGCGACGACCGGCATAGCCGCGACCGCCATCTTCTGCCTGATCTTCGCCTGGAACGAGTATGCGTTCGCAGCGCTCCTGACCTCCGGCACGGCGCAGACCGCGCCGCCCTTCATCCCGACCATCATCGGCGAAGGCGGCCAGGACTGGCCGGCGGTCGCGGCCGGCACGACGATCTTCCTGGTGCCGATCCTGGTTTTCACCATCCTGCTTCGCAAGCAATTGCTGCGCGGCATCACCTTCGGCGCGGTGCGCAAATGAGCTTGACCAAGCCTGGGAACCGCAAATCGCGCTGGCCGGCCTGGGCACGGCGCGGGCTGATGGAAAACATCGCGACAGCGCTGATCGCCATCGGCTTCCTGATGCTGTTCCAGCCCTTCGCGCTGTCGCTCTACACCTACTCCTTCATCACCATGCTCGCTGGCACCGTGATGTTCATCATCGTCTCCAAGTTCCCGGAATAATCATGGCCGAAATCCGTGTCCAGCACCTGAGAAAGGCTTTCGGCGATTTCGTCGCCGTGCAGGATTCCAACTTCGTCGTCGAGGATGGCGAGTTCTTCGTCATGCTCGGCCCGTCCGGCTGCGGCAAGACGACGACCTTGCGCATGATCGCGGGGCTTGAGCTGCCGACCGGCGGCCAGATCCTGCTCGGCGGCGACGACGTTACCATGCTGCGGGCCCGCGAGCGCGACATCGCCTTCGTCTTCCAGCTGTTCGCGCTCTACCCGCACATGAATGTGCGCAAGAACATCGGCTTCCCGCTGCTGGCGCAAGGCATGCCTTCGGCCGAAATCCGCACGCGGGTCGAGGAAACGGCGAAGCTGCTGCGCATCGACCATCTGCTCAACAAATCCGTCTCCGGACTTGCCGGCGGCGACCGCCAGCGCGTCGCGCTCGGCCGCGCCATCGTGCGGCGGCCAAAATGCTTCCTGATGGATGAGCCGCTGGGAACCCTTGACACCGAATTCCGCGATTTGATGGTCCACGAGCTGCGCGAACTGCACAACCGCATCCATGCCACGACGGTCTATGTCACGCACGACCAGATGGAAGCGATGTCGATGGCCGACAAGATCGCGGTGATGAACCATGGCGTCATCGAGCAGTTCGGAAGCCCGCGCGAAATCTATGACCGCCCGGCGACCATGTTCGTCGCCGACTTCATCGGCTCGCCACCGATGAACTTTTTGGGATTTGGCGGCGGGCTCGCCAAGGGCGCCAGGGAGATCATCGTGCAAGGCGCGAAGGTCGCGGTGCCGGAGGTGCGCGAGGACATCGCACCTGGCGACATGGCGCTCGGCATCCGCCCTGAACACATCCGCTTCGACGACGCCTCAAAATTGCGCGGCGCCATCTACGGCACCGAATATCTCGGCACCACGCAGATCGTCGCGGTGGAGACGGCGGATGGCATCATCAAGGCACGCGTACCGGCCGAAATCAGGCTCGCCACCGGCGACCATGTCGGCCTGACGCTGAGCAGCGCGCGGCTGTCGCTGTTCGAGAAGGGATCGGGCCGCGCGGTGAGAACCGCGATCCACGATGTCGCCTCGGAACGGAGGGCCCAGCATGGCTGAGGTGCACATCAAGAACGTGACCAAGAGTTTCGGCGACCATGTCGCCGTCGACGGCCTCGACCTGCACATAGCAGATGGTGAATTCGTCGTGCTGCTCGGGCCAACCGGGGCCGGCAAGACGACGACGCTGCGGCTCATCGCCGGGTTGGAACGGCCGGACAGCGGCACGATCGAGATCGGCGGACACAATGCCACGACGCTGTCGCCGGCCGAGCGCGACACCGCCTTCGTCTTCCAGCAATATTCGCTCTATCCGCATCTGTCGGTCTTCGACAATCTCGCCTTTCCGCTGCGCTCGCCGGCGCGGAAAATGCCGGAAGACCAGATCCGCCGCCGGGTCGAGGAGGTGGCGAAGATGGTGCGCATCCATCACAAGCTCGCCAACCGCTCGACCAAGCTTTCGGGCGGCGAAATGCAGCGCGTCGCCATCGGCCGCGCGCTGGTGCGCAAACCGTCCATCTATCTGATGGACGAGCCGCTGTCATC
>NZ_RZRP01000231.1:0-7735 GCF_003997795.1 Mesorhizobium sp. M7A.F.Ca.US.005.03.2.1
ATGTTGACGATCTGCGTGCGCGACATGCCCCACTTGGAGCGGGCGGTCTTGGTCTGGTCGCGCGGCTGGACAGCGATCTCGCTGCCTTCCATCTTGACCAGCACTTCGTCGTTCACCACGAACTTCAGCTCACCCTTGGGGCCCTTCGCCGTCACGGTCTGGCCGTTGACGGTCGCGGTCACGCCCTGCGGCAGCGAAACGGGTTTCTTTCCAATACGAGACATTTTGTTGTCCTCGTCACTTCTCTTGTTTCAGGTCTCTGTCTTCGGGAACGATCCGAAGACCGGATTCCACTTTGCGGTCAACTGCCAGATCAGAAGATCTGGCAGAGGATCTCACCGCCGACGTTCTGTTCACGTGCTTCATGGTCGGCCATCACGCCCTTCGGTGTCGAAAGGATGGCGATGCCGAGGCCGTTTGCGACCTGCGGAATCGACTTGGCCGAAACATAGACGCGGCGGCCTGGCTTCGAAACGCGGGCTATTTCGCGCACGACCGGCGCGCCGTCGAAATACTTCAGCTCGATCTCGATTTCGGACTTGCCGTTGTCGAAGTCGGTCTGGCTGTAATCGCGGATATAGCCTTCAGCCTTCAGCACGTCGAGGACGCGGGTGCGCAGACGCGAAGCCGGCGTCGAAACGCTCGACTTCTTGCGGCCATACGCGTTGCGGATGCGGGTCAGCATATCGCCGAGAGGATCGCTCAATGACATGTTATGTCCTCCTTACCAGCTCGACTTGACCAGGCCCGGGATCTGGCCGTTATTGCCGAGATCACGAAGCGCGATGCGCGATACTTTGAGCTTGCGATAGTAGGCGCGCGGACGGCCGGTGACTTCGCAGCGGTTGCGGATGCGGATCTTGGCCGAGTTGCGCGGCATGGCGGCAAGCTTGAGCTGAGCGCGGAAACGCTCTTCCATCGGCTTGGACTGATCCATGATGATCGCCTTGAGCGCAGCCCGCTTGGGACCGTACTGGTCGGCAAGCTTGCGGCGCCTGTTGTTCTTCTCGACTGAGCTGGTCTTTGCCATTTCAGATTTTTCCTTTTCTCGCTGCCGTTACTGGCGGAAGGGGAAGTTGAAGGCCTTGAGCAATGCCCTGGCTTCGTCGTCCGTCTTCGCAGTCGTACAAACGATGACGTCCATGCCCCAGATCTGATCAACCTTGTCGTAGTTGATCTCCGGGAACACGATGTGTTCCTTGATGCCCATGGCGTAGTTGCCACGGCCATCGAAGCTCTTCGGATTCAGTCCGCGAAAGTCGCGGACGCGCGGCAGTGCGATGTTCACGAGACGGTCGAGGAACTCATACATGCGTTCCTTGCGCAGCGTGACCTTGGCGCCGATCGGCATCTTCTCGCGGACCTTGAAGCCGGCGATCGAGTTGCGGGCGCGGGTGACGACGGCCTTCTGGCCGGCAATCATCGCCAGGTCTTCGGCCGCGATCGAAGGCTTCTTCGAATCGGCGGTCGCTTCGCCAACGCCCATGTTCAGCACGATCTTGTCGATGCGCGGAACCTGCATCTCGTTGTCGTAGCCGAACTGTTCCTGCAGCGCCTTGCGGATGGTCTCGTTGTAGACCTGCTTGAGGCGCGGCGTGTTCTGAGCCTTGGACTGTTTGCTTTCAGCCTTGGGCTTCGTGGTTTGAGCCTTAGCCATTGATGACTTCTCCCGAGCGCTTGGCGACGCGCACCTTCTTGCCGTCCTTCTGGAAGATGAAGCCGACGCGGGTCGGCTTGCCATCCTTGGGGTCGGCCAGCGCGATGTTCGACAGCTGGATCGGCGCTTCCTTGGTGATGATCCCGCCCTCTTGGGACTGGGACTGCTTCTGGTGACGGCGGATCATGTTGACGCCACGCACCAGCGCGGTGTCTTCCTTCGGCTGTACCGAGAGGACTTCGCCCGAACGGCCCTTGTCCTTGCCGGCCAGCACGACGACCTTGTCGCCTTTTCTAATCTTTTGCATTGGTCCGGCTCCTTACAGCACTTCAGGCGCGAGCGAGATGATCTTCATGTGGTTCTTGGCGCGGAGTTCGCGCGGAACCGGTCCGAAGATACGCGTGCCGATCGGCTCTTTCTTGTTGTCGACGAGAACGGCCGCGTTCTTGTCGAAACGGATCACGCTGCCGTCCGGGCGGCGGATGTCCTTGGCCGTGCGAACCACGACCGCCTTCATCACATCGCCCTTCTTCACGCGGCCGCGCGGAATGGCTTCCTTGATCGACACCACGATGATGTCGCCCACGGAAGCGTATTTCCGCTTCGAGCCGCCCAGCACCTTGATGCACATGACACGACGGGCGCCGGAATTATCCGCGACGTCGAGGTTTGTTTGCATCTGAATCATGACTGGCCGCCTTCTTCTCTTCTAACGGGATGGGCTCAAAGCCCCTCCCCGGTCTGTCCAAAATTCGTTGTTTACGCCCGAGGTCAGGCTTGGTCCGAAGACACGACGATCCAGCGCTTGTCCTTGGAAATCGGCTTCGATTCCTGGATGAACACCTGATCGCCAACCTTGTGGGCGTTGTTCTCGTCGTGCGCCTTGTACTTCTTGGTCATGCGCACGGTCTTCTTCATCACGGGATGCGTGAAGCGCCGTTCGACCTTGACGACAACCGTCTTCTCGTTCTTGTCGCTGACGACGGTGCCCTGCAGAATGCGCTTTGGCATGGTTTTCGTCCTTAAGCCTTCTTAGCCGCGGACTTTTCCGCAGCGATGGTCTTGATACGCGCAATGTCCTTACGAACCTGTCTCACGCGCGCGGTCTTCTCGAGCTGGCCGGTGGCCTTCTGGAAGCGCAGGTTGAACTGCTCCTTCTTCAGGCTGGCCAGGTCGTCGGTCAGCTGGTCCTGGGTCTTGGTCCGGATGTCTTCGGCTTTCATGATCAGCCCGTCCTTATTCTGCGATGCGCTGCACGAAGCGCGTCTTGACCGAGAGCTTGGCCGCGCCGAGACGCAGTGCCTCACGGGCGGTTTCTTCATTGACGCCGTCGATCTCGAACATGATGCGGCCTGGCTTGACGCGCGCCGCCCAGTAATCGACCGCGCCCTTGCCCTTACCCATGCGGACTTCGGTCGGCTTCGAAGTGACCGGCACGTCCGGGAAAATACGGATCCAGACGCGACCAGCGCGCTTCATTTCACGGGTGATCGCGCGGCGGGCCGCCTCGATCTCACGTGCGGTGACGCGGTTCGGCTCAAGCGCCTTCAGCCCGAAACCACCGAAATCCAGGTTGGTGCCGCCCTTTGCGGTACCATGGATACGGCCCTTGAACTGCTTGCGGAACTTTGTGCGCTTTGGCTGCAGCATCGTTCTAACTCCAAATTCCTAAATGTCTCAGGCGTTTTCGCGACGACGACCGCGTTCGCGATCACCACCACCGCCATGCGCTGCATCGCTTTCGCTGGCCCGACGCTCCGAAGCCATCGGGTCATGCTCAAGGATCTCGCCCTTGAACACCCAGACCTTGACGCCGCAGATGCCATAAGCCGTGTGCGCTTCGGCCGTACCGTAGTCGACGTCCGCACGCAGCGTATGCAGCGGCACGCGGCCTTCGCGATACCATTCCATGCGCGCGATCTCGGCGCCGCCGAGGCGGCCGGCGCAGTTGATGCGGATGCCTTCGGCACCGAGGCGCATCGCCGACTGAACGGCACGCTTCATGGCGCGGCGGAACGCGATACGACGCTCGAGCTGCTGGGCGATCGACTGGGCGACCAGGGTCGCGTCGATCTCCGGCTTGCGCACTTCAACGATGTTGAGGTGCGTCTCGGACTTCGTCATCTCCATCAGCTTCTTGCGAAGCTTCTCGATGTCGGCGCCCTTCTTGCCGATGATCAGACCCGGGCGCGCGGCATGGATGGTGACGCGGCACTTCTTGTGCGGACGCTCGATCACGACCTTCGAGATGGCAGCCTGCTTGAGCTCCTTCTCGAGATACTTGCGGATCTTGATGTCCTCATGCAGCAGCTTGCCGTACTCGCCGGTGTTCGCGAACCAGCGCGAATCCCAGGTGCGGTTGATGCCGAGGCGAAGACCGATCGGATTGACTTTCTGGCCCATTATGCGGCCTCCCCTTTTTCTTCGACTTCACGAACGACGATCGTGAGGTGCGAGAACGGCTTCTCGATACGGCTGGCGCGACCGCGGCCACGGGCATGGAACCGCTTCATGACGATCGACTTGCCGACATAGGCTTCCGCCACGATCAGTGCATCGACGTCCAGGTCGTGGTTGTTTTCCGCGTTGGCGATTGCCGATTCCAGCGTCTTCTTGACCGTGCCGGAAATCCGCTTGGCCGAGAATTCGAGATCGGAAAGCGCTGTCGCGACCTTTTTGCCGCGGATCAGCGCGGCAACCAGGTTCAGCTTCTGCGGGCTGATACGGATCGTGCGCAATACGGCGCGCGCTTCGTTATCAGCAAGCCTGCGCGGAGCTTTGGCCTTGCCCATGATTATTTCCTCTTCGCCTTCTTATCCGCGCCGTGACCGTAATAGGTCCGGGTCGGAGCGAATTCACCGAACTTGTGACCGACCATGTCCTCGTTCACCGAGACGGGAACATGCTTCTGGCCGTTGTAGACACCGAAGGTGAAGCCGACGAACTGCGGCAGGATGGTGGAGCGACGGCTCCACATCTTGATCACCTCATTGCGACCACCTTCACGAACCTTGTCCACCTTCTTGAGAAGGTAGCCGTCAATGAAGGGGCCTTTCCAAATCGAACGAGTCACTTGGCGTTACCTCTTCTTAGCTCTTGCGCTGATGGCGCGAGCGCAGGATGAACTTGTCGGTCGCCTTGTTGGACCGCGTCTTCTTGCCCTTGGTCGGCTTGCCCCAGGGCGAAACCGGATGGCGGCCACCCGATGTGCGGCCTTCGCCGCCGCCGTGCGGATGGTCGACCGGGTTCATGGTCACGCCGCGATTGTGCGGGCGCTTGCCACGCCAGACCGTGCGACCGGCCTTGCCGTCATTGATGTTGCCGTGGTCCGGATTGGACACGGCGCCAACAGTGGCCATGCAGGAGCCGTGAACGACACGCTGCTCGCCCGAATTGAGGCGCAGGATCGCCATGCCCTGGTCACGACCGACCAGCTGACCGTAACCACCTGCCGAACGGGCGACCTGAGCGCCCTTGCCCGGCTTCAGCTCGATGTTGTGGACGATGGTGCCGACCGGCATCGAAGCCAGCGGCATCGCATTGCCCGGCTTCACGTCGACCGATTCACCGGACACGATCTTGTCGCCGGGAGCCAGACGCTGCGGAGCGATGATGTAGGACAGCTCGCCATCGTCATACTTGATCAGCGCGATGAAGGCGGTGCGGTTCGGATCGTACTCAATGCGCTCGACCGTGCCGACGACGTCGAACTTGCGGCGCTTGAAGTCGATGATGCGGTACGAACGCTTGTGACCACCGCCGATGAAGCGGGCGGTGATGCGACCGTGATTGTTGCGGCCGCCCGACTTGGTCAGGCCTTCGGTCAGACCCTTGACGGGCTTGCCCTTGTAGAGGCCCGAGCGGTCGACGATGACCAGCTGACGGGTGCTGGGCGTTACCGGGTTGAATTTTTTCAGTGCCATTGTTCTGTCCTCGCGGCCTTGCTCAGAGACCCGTCGCGACGTCGATCGACTGGCCATCGGCCAGCGTCACAACCGCCTTCTTGACGTCGCTCTGGCGGCCAACCGTGCCACGGAAGCGCTTGATCTTGCCCTTGCGGACAAGCGTGTTCACGGCCATCACCTTGACGCCGAACAGCGCTTCGACGGCGGCCTTGATTTCCGGCTTCGACGCCTTCTTGGCGACGTTGAAGACGACCTTGTTCTGCTCGGAGGCCATGGTCGACTTTTCGGTGATCGCCGGCGAGACGATCACGTCGTAATGACGAAGGTCGGTCATTTAAAACGCTCCTCGAGAGCCTCGACGGCGGCCTTCGAAAGGACCAGCGTGCCGCGGCGCAGAATGTCGTAGACGTTGATGCCCTGGATGGGCAGCACGTCGATGTTGGGGATGTTCGTCGCCGCCAGCTTGAAGTTCTTGTCAAGCTCGGCGCCGCCGATCAGCAAAGCATTGGTCAGGCCCAGCGTCGCGAAATTCGCGATCAGCGCCTTCGTCTTGGCCTCGGTCAGCTTCAGCTCGTCGATGATGATGATCGACGCGCTCTTGGCCTTGGCCGAGAGAGCATGCTTGAGGCCGAGAGCGCGAACCTTCTTCGGCAGTTCGTGCTCGTGGCTGCGAACGACCGGGCCGTGGGCCTTGCCGCCGCCGCGGAACTGCGGAGCGCGTGCCGAATGGTGACGGGCGCGGCCCGTACCCTTCTGCTTGTACATCTTGGCGCCGGTGCGCGCGATCTCGGCGCGACCCTTGGTCTTGTGCGTGCCCTGCTGCTTCTTGGCAAGCTGCCAGCGCACGACGCGCTGCAGGATGTCTTCGCGCGGATCAAGGCCGAAAATCTCGTCGGAGAGTTCCACCTTGCCGGCGTCCTTGCCGCCCAGCGTTGTGATCTTGAGATCCATTATTCCGCTCCCTCTGTGGCCGGAGCCTCGTTCTTGGCGCCACTTTCGGCAGCAACGGCGCGGATCGCGGCAGGCTTCGGCGCATTGGCCGGCAGTGCCACCTTGGCCGCATCGCGGACCAGGATCCAGGCGCCCTTCGATCCGGGAACCGCACCGCGGATCAGGATCAGGCCGCGGTCGGCGTCGGTCGATACGATCTCGACATTCTGCGTGGTGACGCGGGTGTCGCCCATGTGGCCAGCCATATGCTTGCCCTTGAACACTTTGCCCGGGTCCTGGCGCTGGCCGGTCGAACCGTGCGTACGGTGCGAAACCGAGTTACCGTGCGTTGCACGGCCACCGCCCATGTGGTGGCGCTTGATGACGCCCTGAAAGCCCTTGCCGATCGTCGTGCCCGTCACATCGACCTTCTGGCCGGCGACGAAGTGCTCGACGGTGATCTCGGCGCCGACATCGATCATGTTGTCGGCGGAGACGCGGAACTCTGCGACCTTCGCCTTCGGCTCGACGGAAGCGGTCGCGAAATGGCCGCGCATCGCCTTCGACGTGTTCTTCACCTTGGCAAGGCCAACGCCGAGCTGAACGGCGGTGTAGCCATTCTTCTCTTGCGTGCGCTGGGCCACGACCTGGCAGTTCTCCATCAGGAGAACGGTGACGGGAACATGTTCCCCGGCATCGTTATAGATGCGGGTCATTCCCACCTTCTTTGCAATCACACCTGAACGCATCGGTTCAATTCCTTTAGAGTTCCGGGCCAGGGGCACCGCCCCTTACCGCGCTCTCATTCCCTTAGAGCTTGATCTCGACGTCGACGCCGGCGGCCAGATCGAGCTTCATCAAAGCATCGACCGTCTGCGGGGTCGGATCGACGATGTCGAGCAGACGCTTGTGCGTGCGCATCTCGAACTGCTCGCGGCTCTTCTTGTCGACGTGAGGCGACCGGTTGACCGTGAACTTTTCGATCCGCGTCGGCAGCGGAATGGGGCCGCGGACGTTTGCACCGGTACGCTTGGCCGTCGACACGATTTCCTTCGTCGAGGCGTCGAGCACGCGGTGGTCAAACGCCTTAAGGCGGATGCGGATATTCTGTCCGTTCATGCGTCACTTCCTTGTTCTGGCGCGGCGCGGGCAACTCCCGCGCCCGCGACAGATCGGTTTAAGTCCAAATTACTCTTTGATGGTGACGACGATGCCGGCACCGACGGTGCGGCCGCCTTCACGG
>NZ_RZRP01000232.1:0-7698 GCF_003997795.1 Mesorhizobium sp. M7A.F.Ca.US.005.03.2.1
CCATCGATGGCGCCACGCTCACCATCCGCAAATTCAAGAAGGACAAGCTGACGCTCGACCAACTGGTCAAGTTCGGCGCCATCTCGCCGCAGGGCGCCGAAGTTCTCAAGATCATCAGCCGTGTTCGCTGCAACATCGTGATCTCGGGCGGTACCGGTTCGGGCAAGACCACGCTGCTCAATTGCCTGACCAACTATATCGACCGCGAGGAGCGCGTCATCACCTGCGAAGACTCGGCCGAGCTGCAATTGCAGCAGCCGCATGTGGTGCGCCTCGAAACCCGCCCGCCCAATCTGGAGGGCGAGGGTGAGGTGACGATGCGCGACCTGGTCAAGAACTGCCTGCGCATGCGGCCCGAGCGCATCATCGTCGGCGAAGTGCGCGGACCCGAAGTGTTCGATCTTCTGCAGGCGATGAACACCGGCCATGACGGCTCGATGGGCACGATCCACTCGAACAGCCCGCGCGAATGCCTGAACCGCATCGAATCCATGATTGCCATGGGCGGTTATTCGCTGCCGCAGAAGACAGTGCGCGAAATCGTCGTCGGTTCCATCGACGTGATCATCCAGGCAGCGCGCCTGCGCGACGGATCGCGCCGCATCACCCACATCACCGAGGTGATCGGGATGGAAGGCGACGTCATCATCACGCAGGATATCGTCCTCTACAACATCAAGGGTGAGGACGCCAACGGCCGGCTGTTGGGTGAGCACGTATCGACCGGCATCGGCCGTCCGCATTTCTGGGAGCGTGCACGCTATTACGGCGAGGAGCAGCGTCTCGCCATTGCGCTCGAGGCGATGGAGAAACGCGCTGACTGACGTCTGCTGGGGTGTAAGGGTTCGGGCCAATGTTTGGAATTGACGGCACAGTACTGGCGTTTGTCGTGCTCGCCGGCTTCAGCGCCGGCGCCGTCGCTTATGCATTTCTGTTCACCCGGATCAGCAACGAGAAACAGGTCGGCAAGCGGCTCGAAACAATCAGGACCGCCGAGACGGATCGCTCCGTCGTCAAGGCCTCGCGCGACCGCGTGGCGGAAGCCGCCAAGCGGCGCAAATCGGTTCAGGATTCTCTCAACGAACTCGACGCCAAGCAGAAAACCAAGGACAGCCGCGTCAAGAAGCCGCCGCTGAAAGCCCAGCTTCGTCAGGCCGGCCTCAAGACCACCATCGAGCGTTTCTATATATATTCCGCAATATGCGGTATCGTTTTGACGATGGCCGCTTTCGTGGCCGGAGCCCCGCTGATCGCCTTGCCGGGCGTGCTGCTGGCCGGGGGGCTGGGCCTGCCGCGCTGGTTCGTCACGTTTCGCCGCGCCCGCCGGGTCAAGGCATTCCTCAACGAATTTCCAAACGCGCTCGACATCATCGTGCGCGCGGTCAAATCCGGCCTGCCGCTGAACGATGCCGTGCGCCTGATCGCCAACGAATCGCCCGAACCCGTGAAGACCGAGTTTCGCCGCATCGTCGATTCACAGCAGATGGGCCTCTCTATCCCCGACGCGACCTTGCGCATGCCCGAAACCATGCCTTGCACCGAGGCAAGCTTCTTCGGCATCGTTATCCAGATTCAATCGCAAGCCGGCGGCAATCTCTCCGAGGCGCTGGGCAATCTTTCGCGCGTGCTTCGCGATCGCAAGAAGATGAAAGCCAAGGTCGCGGCGCTGTCGATGGAAGCGAAGGCATCCGCCGCGATCATCGGGGCGCTGCCCTTCATCGTCGCCTTTCTCGTCTACCTGTCGAGCCCGGCCTACCTGATGCCGCTGTTCAACACCAGCGTCGGAAACCTGATCCTTGGTTGCTCTGCGGTCTGGATGTCGATCGGCATCCTGGTGATGCGCAAGATGATGAACTTCGAAGTCTAGGATGCTGGCATGACCGAGCAAGTCATCAAGACCCTGACGGATCCGAGCTTCCTGATCGCGATGCTGGTCGCGATAGCGGTGTTTGCGACCGTCTTCACCTTGCTGCCGGCGTTTGGCGGAAACCAGCTCAAGTCACGCATGAAATCCGTTGCGCTGGAGCGCGACGAACTGCGTGCGCAACAGCGCGCCCGGCTTGCGGTCGAGGCCGACCGCCGTCGCAAGGGCTTGCGTGAGGAACAGTCGATCGGCATGCGCAACATCGTCGACCGGCTGGATCTGAGACGCGCGCTCGCCGATGAAGGCACCTTGCAGAAACTCAAGGTGGCCGGTTTTCGTGGACAGAATCCGCTGACGCGGTTTCTTTTCTTCCGTCTCGTGCTTCCTTTTGTCGGTTTCGCGCTGGCCGCAATCTACATTTTCGTGCTCGGAGGACTGCCCGACAAGCCATTGGTCATCAGGCTGTTCGTCTGCATCCTCGTTGCTTACGGCGGCTTTTACGCGCCGGTCATCTACGTCAACAACCGCGCCACCAAGCGCAAGCAGTCGATCCAGATGGCATGGCCGGATGGGCTCGATCTGATGCTGATCTGCGTCGAATCGGGCATGTCGGTGGAAGCAGCATTGCGCAAGGTCGCCGACGAGATCGGCGCGCAATCGGTGGCGCTGGCGGAAGAGTTCATCCTCACCAATGCCGAGCTTTCCTATCTGCCGGAGCGCAAGCAGGCCTACGAGAACCTGGCAAGCCGCACCGGCCTGGATTCGGTCAAGTCGGTGTCGCAGGCGCTCGTCCAGGCCGAGCGTTACGGCACGCCGGTGGCGCATGCACTGCGCGTGCTTGCCGCCGAAAGCCGCGACATGCGCATGAATGCGGCCGAGAAGAAGGCGGCCGCCCTGCCGCCAAAACTTACCGTGCCGATGATCCTGTTTTTCCTGCCCGTGCTTTTCGCCATCATCCTGGGTCCCGCCGGCATTCAGGTCAGCCAACGCGGTATCTTCGGCGATCATGCGGCGCCGGCAACAAACGCCCAGTAGCGGCAAGGCAAATTCCTGCAGTACACTTCAAACGAAGAGGCCGCGCTGCATGCAGCGCGGCCTCTTCGTTGGGGCATCGGAATTGTGGTCTCAGTTGGTTGCGGATTTCGGCTTGTCCTGGTCCTTGAGCTGGCTCCAGGCGTTCTGTTGGGCCAGCATCTGCCTGAGATAGGCGACATTTGCCTGCGCCTGTTCGGGCGACAGTTCCTGTGAGGCGATCTTCTCGGCCTCGTCGAACCGGCCTTGCAGGCCGACGACCAGCGCCAGGTTCTGGCGGACCCGGCTGTCCGCATTCGGCTGTTGCGCGGCCGAGCGCATATAGGTTTCGGCGGTGCGCAGATCACCTTCCAGCACATACGACATGCCAAGATTGGAGAGCACGGAAGGCTCGTTCGGCTTGAGGTCGAGCGCCTTGCGGTAAAGCTGGCGCGCATCGTCCTTCTGGCCGGTCTGGTCGAGAATGGCCGCTTCCGCCGACACCAGCCTCCAGTCGGGATATTCCGGTGTCTGAGCGCGGCGCACGGCGTCGAGCGCCGCCTCGAACTGGCCATTGGCGGCCAGCGCCTTGCCGTAGGAGGCAAGCACGTCACGATCCTTGGGCAAAGCGATGGCGAGTTTGCGCATCACGGCCAGCGACTGGTCGGCGTCGCCATCCATCTGCAACGCCGCCGCATAGTTCGTCGCTATCCGCTTGTCGTTGGGGTTCTTCGCGTAGGATTGGCCAAGTGCGCCGGTGGCATTGTGCAGTTCGCCGGCCGACATGCTTTCAAGCGGTTTGCCGCTGGTGCGTGCGATAGAGCCGGTGGAGAGCTTGTCGGTTCCGCAACCGGCGACGCCCGCCGTCAGCGCCAGCACAAGAGCCATGGTGATGAGCCGTTTTCCCCTGATATTGATCCTGCGGTTGGTCGGCATGGCACCCTAAGCCTCCATTCATGCGCGGCCATTGCGTGGCCGTCTTCCCTCTCGCAGAAATATTCTGTTAACCCTAACGGACGGTTAAGAACGGCGACTCACACGGAGAACATCGCATGCCTGTCGAACTCGTCGGGAAGACATTGCCGGGCGCGTTGCCGGTCCATCTGGTCGCCAGGGACGGTCTGGACGCGGCCGGTCTTGCGCCGGCCGCCATCGCCTGGGCCAGGGCCAACGGCTTTTCCGGCGAGGCAGGCAGGACACTGGTCGTGCCCGGCGAAAACGGGGCGCTCGGCGGCGCCTTGTTCGGTATCGGCGATGGCGAAGGCGCGCTTGCCCTCGGCGCATTGTCGAAAGCCTTGCCGGAAGGCGACTGGCATTTCGCCTTGGCGCCGGCCGAGGCCGAACTCGCGGCGATCGCGCTGCTGCTCGGCGGTTATGTCTTTACTCGCTACGGCAAGAAGCCAGGCAGGGCGCTGCGCTTCGGCCTGCCGGCCGACGTCGATGCCGGGCGCGTTCGCCGCATTGTCGATGGCGTCTTCCTGACACGCGATCTGGTCAACACGCCGACCAGCGATATGGGTCCGGAAGATTTGGAGCAGGCGGTGCGGACCCTGGCCGCCAGGCACAAGGCCGAAGTCTCGGTGATCAAGGGTGACGATCTCCTCGACCGGAACTTCCCGATGATCCATGCGGTCGGCCGTGCGTCGACCAGCGCACCGCGCTTGATCGACATGCGATGGGGGCAGCAAGACGCACCGAAGGTGACGCTGGTCGGCAAGGGCGTCTGCTTCGACACAGGCGGTCTCGACATCAAGCCATCGTCCGGCATGCTGCTGATGAAGAAGGACATGGGCGGTGCCGCCAATGTGCTTGGCCTCGCCTCGATGATCATGGCTGCCGGGCTGAATGTGCGGCTGCGCGTGCTCATTCCCGCGGTCGAGAATTCGATTGCCGGCAACGCCTTCCGGCCTGGCGACGTGCTGGTGAGCCGCAAGGGCATCACTGTCGAGATCGGCAACACGGATGCCGAGGGACGGCTGGTGCTGGCCGACGCGCTGGCGCTGGCCGACGAGGAGGAGCCGCAGCTTCTGGTCGACATGGCGACGCTGACCGGGGCTGCCCGTGTGGCGCTCGGCCCCGATCTGCCACCGTTCTACACCGGCGACGAAACGCTGGCATCCGATCTGGCGGAGGCTTCCGTCGCGACGGAGGATCCGCTGTGGCGCATGCCACTGTGGCGGCCCTACGATGCAAAACTGTCGTCGAAGATCGCCGACATCAACAATGTCACCACGGACGGTTTCGCAGGCTCGATCACAGCGGCGTTGTTCCTGAAGCGCTTCGTCGAAAAAACCGCGGGCTGGGCGCATTTCGACATCTTCGCCTGGAATCCGGCTGATCGTCCGCATGGCCCCGCCGGCGGCGAGGCACAGGGCATCCGCGCGCTGGAGCGGATCATCGCGAAACGCTATGGCTGACAGTCGCAGGCGAAAGACGGCAATCGCTTTGACTGAAACGGAACCGAAACAATTTGCCGTCATGCTGGCGCGATGTCGATTGCGATGCGCCCGAGCCAGGCCTTGCGACTGTGGCAGCAGGTGATGCTGTCGCAGGTGCGCGACGACGCGCCCGATCTGACCATGCGCCAGACGGCAATCCTGTTCACCATCTATCTCGATCCGCCGCCGCACACCGTGCGCGGGCTCGCCGCCCGGCTCAATGTCACCAAGCCGGTGATCACCCGCGCCCTTGACACGATGGGCGCTTTGAAACTCGTCTCGCGCCATCGCGACGAGCTCGACAAGCGCAATGTTCTGATCAGGCGCACGGTCGAGGGCGCGCTCTTTGTCGAGCGCTTCGGCGATGGTATCATCGCCAAGGCGCTCGAACTGCCGATGTGAGCGACCTTTTCAACAGAGTGCTCGATTTGACTGCCAGGGATGCCCGCCTTCACGCTTTTCGCTCCGACCTTGCCGATGCACGGCTGAAGGGTGAGGTCGCCGCTGACCGCTTCGTCGCCGGCCGGCCGGCGCGGGTCATCGCGTCAGTGGCCGATATGCGCAAGGCGCCGCGGGCGGATGCCGGCGTCAACACGCAAGCCCTGTTCGGCGACGATGTCCTGGTCTTCGATGTCGCCGAAGGCTGGGCCTGGGTCCAGGCCGAACGCGACGGCTATGTCGGCTATGTCGCCGACACGATGCTGGGCAAACGGGACCATACGCCGACGCACATCGTCTGCGTGCCGCGCACCTTCCTCTATCCCGCGCCGGATCTGCGCTTTCCGATCGCCGGACAATTGTCGATGGGATCGACGGTGACGGTGACGGAGGCGGCCGAGACGCGCGGTACGCACTATGCGGTCCTGCCGTCCGGCGAGGCGCTGATCGCAGGTCACCTGCGGCCGCTCAGTGAAGCTGCCTCCGACTATGTCGCGGTTGCCGAGGCGTTTCTAGGAACACCCTATCTCTGGGGTGGCACTTCCGGTTTCGGCATCGACTGTTCGGGGCTGGTGCAACTGGCGATGCGCATGGCCGGCAGAGACGTGCTGCGCGATTCCGACATGCAGGCTGCGGCCCTTGGCGAGCCGCTGGAACCGGGACCTGATTTCTCCGGCTTGCGACGCGGCGATCTGGTGTTCTGGAAGGGCCATGTCGCCGTGATGACCGATGCCGACACGATGATCCACGCCAACGGCCACACCATGCTGGTGTCGCGCGAAGGCCTGAAGGATGCGGTTGATCGCATCGGTTATCTCTATGGTGGCCCGACAGGGTTCAGGAGGCCGTAGCCTTTCTTCCTTCGCCCCGTTCACGGGGAGAAGGTGCCCGAAGGGCGGATGAGGGACAGCGCCAGCATTGAGAGGTTCGCGCCGCCCCCCACCTGCCTGCCGGCATCCTCTCCCCGTACTGGGGCGAGGAAAGCTCACCTCGATCACCTTTTGTTCCGATTTTCCTTGGCGTTCGCGCGCCGTCGCGCTACCTCTGGCGGGTGACAGTTGAGCCGCGCCTTGCCGAACAGAATGCCGCCGTGGCCCTGCCCGAACCATTCCTCAGATGGTTTGGCGAGAAAGGCTGGTCGCCGCGCGCCCATCAGATCGAACTTCTGGCGAAGGCCCAGGCCGGTCAGTCGGTACTGCTGATCGCGCCGACCGGCGCCGGCAAGACGCTGGCCGGCTTCCTGCCTTCGCTGACCGAACTGGCCAACCGGCCAAAGAGAAAGCCGGGCCAGGCGCAGCGCGGTATCCACACGCTCTACATCTCGCCGTTGAAGGCGCTTGCCGTCGATATCGAGCGTAATCTCGGCAAGCCGGTGGAAGAGATCGGGCTGCCCGTCACCATCGAGACGCGCACCGGCGACACGCCGGCGCACAAGCGCCAGCGCCAGAAACTGGTGCCGCCCGATATCCTGCTGACCACACCCGAACAACTGGCGCTGCTGATTGCGGCCGGCGATGCCAGACGCTTCTTCGAAGATCTGCGCTACGTCGTGCTCGACGAGCTGCATTCGCTGGTGACATCGAAACGCGGGCATCTGCTGGCGCTCGGCCTGGCACGGTTGCGCAGCTTTGTCCCTGGTCTGCAAACCATCGGGCTATCGGCGACGGTGGCCGAACCGGACGAGTTGCGGCGCTGGCTGGTCAGCCAGAATCCACCCAAGGGTTCGACAGGCCATGACATGGCCGAACTGATCGTCGTCACCGGGGGTGCGAAACCGGAGATTTCCATCCTCGACTCCGAAGAGCGCGTGCCATGGGCGGGACATTCGGCGCGCTACGCCACGCCGGAAATCTATCGCGAGATCAAACGCCACAAGACGACACTGCTGTTCGTCAACACCCGCAGCCAGGCGGAGCTGCTTTTCCAGGAATTGTGGCGGGTCAACCA
>NZ_RZRP01000233.1:0-7677 GCF_003997795.1 Mesorhizobium sp. M7A.F.Ca.US.005.03.2.1
CCTGCGACGAGGCCAACATCTTCATCACCTCCGGCTCGCAGCAGGCGCTGGATTATCTCGGCAAGCTGTTCCTGTCGCCGGGCGACACCGCGCTGGTGACGTGGCCGACCTATCTCGGCGCGCTGCAGGCTTTCAACGCCTATGAGCCGCGCTACGACCGGCTGACCCCGGCCGGCGGCAACATGACGCCCGATGCCTATCGCGCGGCGGCGGCCGCCAATGGCGGCAAGGCCAAATTCGCCTATCTGGTGCCGGATTTCGCCAACCCGACCGGCAACACGCTGAACCGTGAGCAGCGCGAGGCGGTGCTCGACCTTGCCGGCGAACTCGACATCGCCGTCCTCGAGGATGCCGCTTACCGCGCGCTGCGCTATGACGGCGATGGCGAGCCGCCGATCCTGGCGCTCGATTGTGCCCGGTCCGGCGGCATCGACAAGGCGCGCACGCTCTATTGCGGCTCGTTCTCGAAGATCCTGTCGCCGGGCATGCGGGTCGGCTGGGTGTGCGCGCCGCGCCACATTGTCGAGAAGCTGGTGCTGATGAAGCAGGCTTCGGACCTGCACAGCCCGTCGATCAACCAGGTGGTGATGCATCGCGTCGCCGAAGCCGTGTTCGAAGGCCAGGTGGAAAAACTCATCGACGCCTATCGCGAGCGCCGCGACGGGCTGCTCTCGGCACTGGAAGCCCACATGCCCGAAGGCGTGACCTGGAGCCGCCCGGAAGGCGGCATGTTCGTCTGGGTGACACTGCCGGAAGGGGCCGACGCCACCGAGCTTCTGGCTCGGTCGGTGAAGGAAGCGCGGGTCGCCTTCGTGCCGGGCAACGCCTTTTATGCCGATGGCACCGGGCGCAACACGCTGCGGCTGTCCTTCACGCTCGCCGACCGGCGCGCGGTGAGCGAAGGCATTCCAAGGCTAGCCGCCATCCTGAAGGGATAGGCCGGCGCTGGAAGCCGGCTTTTCCTCCGCCGTTACAGTCACCAGCCGCTCAAGCTTTGAAAGCCTGGTGCGAGCGAGCTTGCGGACCGGCCTTTCGAAACCTTCTTCGCCGTTTTCGACGACGAAGACCAAGGTCATGAAATCGAGCATGAATTCGTCGATGGCTGCCGCGACCTCGCGCGACCTGCCCTTGAACCGGCGCAGCAGAGCGGTTGCTTCCTCGATATCGTCGAGACCGGCGCTGTCGACCAGCGCTTCGAGCCTCTGAAAACAATCCAATCGCAATTCCTCCCACCGCGCCACCAAACCCGGTTGCGAGCGGAAAGTTCCAAACTGTGAGTGGTCTCGCGAAGAAATCGCCTCCACTGCTTGAATTCCGCGGACGGGCCATCGGCAATTTTTTTGTTCGGGTGGAACCTCCGCGGCCAACAAAGGTTCTTACCAGGTCTGATCCCCCCCTCAGACCCCTGAAGGCTAGACATGCTTTCCAAAGGCCCGCCGGATCCCCTCCCGGCGGGCCCTTTGTTTGCTGGGAAGTATCCGCATTGACGACGCCCTATCCCAACCTAAATTCGAACCCACACGAGGAGGCGTTTTCATGGAAACCCAGGAATTGCATCGCGGCCGGCTCATCGACCACATCCAACTGGTGGTCAGAAACCTCGCGGCCAGCCGGCGTTTCTACGAGGCGGTCCTGCAGGCGCTCGATGTCCCGATCGGAGGTAGCGGCGCCGACTTTTTCTGGGCCGACGAGCTGTTTGTCTCCACTGCCGACAGCCGGGCCGCACAGGGAAAACTCACCGGCCGCCATCACCTGGCTTTCCAGGCAAGGGACCACGCCATGGTCGACGGCTTCTACAAGGCCGGGCTGGCGGCCGGCGGCACGGACAATGGCGCGCCGGGCGAACGGCCCTATCACCCCGGCTATTACGCCGCCTTCCTGCTCGATCCGGACGGCAACAACATCGAGGCCGTCCATCACGGCCCGCATCGTCGCAGCGCCGCTTCGGTGAAGATCACCTTCTAAGCTGCCGATATTCAGCCGGCCGGGATCGCGGACGCATGGGCGATGCTGGAGAGAGGCTGCCTTGCGTTGCCAGATCGGTGGCCCCGATGCTAACCGTGCAAATGGCGGGTGGGAATCGGTCCCGAAGCAACGTCCGCCACAAATTTTCAATAAAACTCCCCTTACCCCCCGTGGAGATATTTTTTTTATGCAAAACCCAGCAAGGGCGATCTGTGCCGCCACGCTTCTATTTGCGATCGGGGCCGTTGGCCTCACAAGTATATCATCCTTTGCTTATATTTCATCGGCGCAGGCCCAGGAGGAATATCTTCCGACCGAGAAGGATTTTGTCGGCAAATGGAAACTCAACGGCGGAGCCATCCGGCCGCCGCGCGATATGAAGGATGCGCCGACACCGGAACAGGAAGCGGCCGCCAGTGAGTTCCAGCAGACGGTGACCGCGTTTTACGGGGCGTTCGATTATCTGGAGATCACGGCGGACGGCCGCTACAATTTTCACCAGCCCGGAGATCCGACGTCGGGGCCTTGCGTCTGGTGCGGAACCTGGTCGTTCAGCAAGAGTTCGGCGTGGCTCGAGCTGGATACGGCGCCCCGGCTGGATATCTACGCCAAGGACGGCGACATGCAGATGACCTACACTGTCGAACCCTACGAAAAATCGAAATATGCGTGGCTGGTTTTCGGCTGGGCGAAGGCCGAGTAGGCGGCGCGCAGCATTCACCACGTTCGTCATCCTCGGGTCTCCGCGACGGAGCTTCGCTCCTGCTCCGCCTGTGGATGACGAAGGCGGGAGAGGCTTCCGCTAACCCCGGATGTCAGCGATGGTTGACCGAAACGGAAGATGACATCTTCTGGGTCGCGCCACTGAATGTCACGGCTTTTCATCCATCTCGTATCCTCGTATACGAGATGGAACCAGCCGACCGAGGAGACCGCATGAGCCCGCCGCCTGAAACCGTGCCGTTTTTCAGCCAGTGGGAAACGCCTGACATGACGCTGGACGTGCTCGCCGACGGCGCGGATGTTGCGCTCAGGCGCGATCCGCTGTGGAGGCGATCCGGGGCGGAGACCCTCGACGAATACGCAATCTGGGCCGCCAACATCTGCGGCATGGCCTGCCTTAAGATGATTCTGGCCAGCCGCGGCGAGATCGTGCCGACGATCGAGCTTGCCAGGCGCTGCACCTTATATGGCGGCTATGTCGTCAATGAGAGATCGATCAAGGGGCTGATCTACGCGCCCTTCGTCAGCTTCGTGAAGGAAGCTTTCGGCCTGCGCGCCGAGGTGATGACCAATGTCGCCACATCAGACATTCCGGCGATCATGCAGCGGACGCGCTTCTTCATCGCGTCGGTCAGCAGCTCGATCCGCTGGCCCGAGCGTGAGCCGCCCTCGAAGGGCGGCCATCTGGTGCTGATCACCGCGGCATCCGACGAAGGTTTCCGCTTTCACAACCCGTCCGGCCATGAGCCCGCCACACAGGCAGACGCAGTGTTGTCACCGGCCGATTTCGACCGCTTCTTTGCCAATCGCGGCATTGCCGTCGCCATTTGATTTTTTGACAGTCGAGGGATTTCGATGACCGACAAGACAAGAGTGGCCATCCTCTATGGCGGGCGTTCGGCCGAGCACGACGTGTCGCGCCTTTCGGCCGCCAATGTGCTGAAGGCGATCGACCGCACGCGCTACGATATCGTGCCGATCGCCATTTCGCGAGGCGGCAGGTGGCTGCTGCAACAACTCGATCGCGCCGCGGCGATCGGCGATGAGGCGGCAGGGGCGCCGGCCTCCGAAGACGGCCCGGAGGTTGCTTTGTTGCCCGGCGGCAAGGGCCGGCTGGTTGCGGTGTCGCGGGATGGTACGCAGCCTGAGCTGCCCCCCATCGACGTCGTGTTCCCGGTGCTGCACGGGCCGTTCGGCGAGGACGGCTCGGTGCAGGGCTATGCCGAGGTCGCCGATGTCGCCTATGTCGGCTGCGGCATTCTCGCCTCGGCCGCCGCCATGGACAAGGACGTCGCCAAGCGGCTGATGCGCGAGGCGGGACTGGCGGTTGCCCGCTCCGTCACCGTGCATCGAAACGGCAAGCATTCCTTCCAGGAGATTGCCGGGACGCTCGGCCTGCCTTTCTTCGCCAAGCCGGCGCGCCAGGGCTCGTCCTTCGGGGTCAGCAAGGTGAATGACAGGGACGGCTTCGAGCAGGCCATCGACACGGCTTTCCGCTACGACGGCAAAGTGTTGATCGAGGAATTCGTCGAGGGCCGCGAGATCGAGTTCTCGGTGCTGGGGCGCGCCGACGGGTCGCTGACGGTGTCGCTGCCCGGCGAGATCATTCCGGCCGGCAAGCACGGCTTCTACACCTATGAGGCCAAATATCTCGATGCCGACGGCGCGCTGGTCAAGGTGCCCGCCGATGTCCCGGCCGATGTGGCCGAAAAGGCCAGGGATATGGCGCGGCAGGCGTTCCAGGCGCTTGGCTGCGAAGCCATGGCGCGCGTCGATTTCTTCCTGCGCACCGACGGCAGCCTGCTTGTCAACGAGGTCAACACCATTCCCGGCTTCACCGACATCTCGATGTATGCCAAGGCGCTTGCCGCCTCAGGCATCGGCTACAGCCAGACCATCGACGTGCTGATCGAGCACGCGCTGGCCAGGCATGCGGCGCGCTGATCCGATCGGGCGAGCCTGACTTCCATTTAGCCCTTGGGGAGCGGCCGGTGCGGGCCGGATCATTGCCTGTGAGCGAGGCGTATTTCATCGTTGGCTAAAGTTGCACGTCCGCTCTATATGCCCGACCATGGCATTTGGCAGGGAGGCATCACGTGGCCAATCGTCGAAACGGCACGGCGTCTCCGGCTGATGGGCTGGGGGACACCCTTTCAGCGGCCGCGCCCCATCCGCGAACCTCTTTGCCCAATGTGGCGGCCATCGTCACGACAGTGGCGGCACTGTATTTCGGGCGCGAGGTTTTCCTGCCGATCGCCATCGCGCTGCTGCTGACCTTCGCACTGGCGCCGCTTGTCGCAGCGCTAAAAAAGCTCGGCATTCCCCGGATTGCCGCCGTCATCGCCAGCGTGCTCGGCGCCTTCGCGGCGCTTGGCCTGTTCTCCTTCATCGTCGCCACGCAGGTCAGCGAACTGGCGCAGAACATCCCGGTCTACCAGACCAACATCCTGACCAAGATCCGCTCGCTCAAGGAAACCGGGGTCGGCGGCGGGATCCTTGCCAGACTGAGCAAGGTGGTCGAGCGGGTCGGCCAGGAGATCGACAGGCAAGACCCCTCGCTGCCGGTCGCCACCCCGGAAAAGCCGCCGCGCGAGCCGGTGCCCGTCGAGATCGTCGCGCACGAAAGGCCGCTTCAGGTCCTGCAGAATGTCGTCGGGCCGCTGATCAGCCCGCTTGGGTCGGCCGGGCTGATCATTGTCGTCGTCATCTTCATGCTGCTCGAGCGGGAGGATCTGCGCGACCGCTTCATCCGGCTTGTCGGCTACGGCGACCTCCACCGCACCACCGAGGCGCTTCAGGATGCCGCCAAGCGGGTGGGCCGCTATCTCCTGATGCAATTGGTCGTCAACATCGTCTACGCCATACCGATCGCGATCGGGCTCTGGGCCCTCGGTATTCCCAATGCGCTGCTGTGGGGGCTGCTGGCCCTGGCGCTGCGTTTCGTTCCCTATATCGGCCCGATCATAGGCATGCTTTTGCCGCTGTTCCTGGCGCTGGCCGTGGCACCGGGCTGGTCGCTCGTGCTGTGGACAGCCGCCTTGTTCGTGGTGATGGAACTGATCACCGGCAATGTCATCGAACCCTGGCTCTACGGTTCGCGAACGGGACTGTCGCCGCTGGCGATCATCGTCGCGGCGATTTTCTGGACGTGGCTCTGGGGGCCGCTCGGGCTGATCCTGTCGACGCCGCTCACTGTCTGCCTGGTGGTGCTGGGCAGGCACGTGCCGCAGTTTGAATTCCTGGACGTGCTGTTCGGCAACGAGCCCGTGCTCGAACCCCATGCGCGCCTGTACCAGCGGCTGCTGGCCGGCGATCCGGAAGAAGCCACCGATCATGCCGAGGAGATGCTGGAGGAGAAATATCTGGTCGAATTCTATGACAAGGTTGCCATTCCGGCGCTTCTGCTGGGCGAACAGGACCGTGTGCGCGGCGTCATGGGCGATTTGCAAAGGCGGCAGGTGGCGGCCAGTGCCCTGATGCTGGTCGCCAATCTCGACGACAGCGCGCAGGAGGAGGCAGGCGAGGAGGAGGGGCCGCCCGTGGCCGCAGAGGCGAGCGACGATGACGATCCCGGCGGGGAGGACGAGACCGAACTGCCCGATGGCACGGATATGTCCGTGCTTTGCGCCGGGGGGCGTGGCGAGCTCGACGACGCCGCTGCCGCGATGCTGGCGCAGGTGCTGGAGGTCCAGGGCGCGACGGTGTCGAAAGCCAGCTTTGCCGATATGGAACCCGCCGGCATTCGCCGCCTTGAGCTCGAAACCGTCGACACCGTCGTGGTCGGATTCCTGAACCGGGATTCCATCAAGCACGCCCGCTTTCTGGTCCGCCGGCTGAAGCGTGCGAAGGCCGCACTTCGGGTGGGAATCGTGTTCTGGTCGGAGGCCGACAGCGAGGACAAGGAGACGGCGGGCAAACTGGCGCGTGACATGAACGCGGATTTCGTGGCGCATGGCATGGTCGACGCGGTGCTGGGCGCGCTGTCAAACGAGCCGCCGGTCGCGCTCAAGCTTGTCGCCAAACGGCGCATGCGGCGACAGCGGGCCGCGTCCAAGAAGGTTACCGCGGCAGCGGCGGGTTGACCGAAATCGGCTGAAGGCCGGTGGAACCAGGCGGCCCTCCGCGCGGCCTTACGAAATTAGCTACCCGTCGGCGGTGAGAAATGCTCGAAATTCGCCCAGCCCAGGAAGCCGACCGGTCGGCGATCGTGCAACTGTGGCATCAGGGCTGGCATGATGCCCATGCGCATCTGGTTCCAGCCGAAATCCTGGCGTACCGAACGCCGGCGCATTTTGCGCTGTGGCTGGAGCAATCCACCGATGCCTTCCATGTGGCGGCAGCCGATGGATTGCTTGGCTTCGTCTCGATAAACGGGGCGGAGGTGGTGAAACTCTATGTAAGCCCGCAGGCACGGGGAAGCGGAACCGCCCGCGATCTGCTGTCTTATGCCGAGCATCTCTTGTGCGAACAGGGCGTGGCGGAGGCCGAGCTTTTCTGCACGGCGGGAAATGTCCGCGCGCAGAGATTTTATGCCCGCGAAGGATGGCGCTTGAACCGCAGCTTCGAAGACGCACTTTGGCTGCCGGATGATGTCGCCGGCAGGTTCACCGTGGAAACCCACTGCTATCGGGAGCATCTGGGCTTTCGTTAGCATCACTATTCGGAACGAGCTTGGCGAGATTGTCGCGGACGCTGGAGCAGGCGCCCCCTACCGGTCGACCATCGCCATGCCCCGCTCGGTATAGCGCGGGCCGGAGATTTTTCCCGGCGCGAGCGCTTCGTTGAGCGCGGCCATCTCGGCGGCATCGAGTTTGATAGCGGCGCCGGCGACGTTCTCTTCCAGGTATTTTCTGCGCTTGGTGCCGGGGATCGGCACGATGTCGATGCCAAAGCCGTCGCCCTTCGCCAGCAGCCAGGCCAGCGCGACCTGGCCGGGCTTGACGCCGCGGGCAGCGGCGATGTCGCTCACCTTGGCGGCCGCCTCGACAT
>NZ_RZRP01000234.1:0-7672 GCF_003997795.1 Mesorhizobium sp. M7A.F.Ca.US.005.03.2.1
GGTCATTGATCCCGAGCCGAAAGAGCTCCGTTGGATCCACGACGTTTTTGGAAACTGCGTTGCCGTGCTCGATTTCAAGGGGGCAGCTAAAGCACTGCACTTCGAAACAGCCATTCGGCTTGATCATACGCCTCAGCACGCGCCCGATTTTCGCATCGACGAAGCAGCACTCAGCTATCCGTTTTCATACGAATCTGACGAAGCAACCGACCTTTCCCAGACCATCGAGCGCCATCATCCCGACGAAGGGGACGAGATTGGAAAATGGGCACGACAATTCTTGAGTGCCGGTGGCAAGACAGAGACGGGCACACTGTTGATGACACTCTGCTATGCCATCCACGAAAGCTTTGTGTATTCCCGTCGAACGGAACCCGGGACACAACCGCCTCTTGTCACGCTACATCTGCGGCGAGGCACATGCCGTGACTTCGCACTGTTCATGATGGAAGCTGTTCGATCGCTTGGTTTCGCTGCGCGTTTCGTGACCGGATATATCTACGTTCCAACCCGAGACAAGTTGGAGGTACGAGGTGGAGGATCGACCCACGCCTGGTGCCAGGTCTATTTGCCTGGAGCCGGTTGGGTCGAGTTCGATCCGACCAATGGCATTGTCGGTAATCGGGAACTGATCAGGGTGGCAGTCGCTCGACACCCGCGACAGGCGATCCCTCTTTCCGGCAGCTACTCGGGAAGCGCTTCGAGTTTTTTGGGCATGGACGTCGAGGTGAAAGTTACCAGGGAATAATCAGACCAGAACCCTCGCCCAATGAATGTGGTGGAACCGATTCGTCAAAGCGGAGTTTGGCCGTCTCCTCAATCAAGAACATTTGGAGCGACGATGCGGATACGCGCAGGTTACAATCTCACCTACGAGTGTCCTAAGCCAACGCCGATGCTTCTCGTTCTGGAAATCCACCCGTCACGTCGGGTCGACCTGCTGACGGAACAGGTGATTGGCTTTGATCGGCCGATCGAAGCAAGGGGCTACATCGACAGTTTCGGCAATGCCTGCACAAGGATCGAGGCCCCTGCTGGATTGACGACGATTTCAACCACCTTTGAAATCTACGACAGCGGCAATCCGGACATCGTCGCCCCCGAGGCCATACAACACGATATAAAAGACCTGCCGGATGAAGTACTAACTTTCCTTCTAGGAAGCCGGTACTGCGACACCGATCGTCTCGGGGATTTCGCCTGGGCGACCTTTGGCAACACAAGGCCTGGATGGGCTCGCGTCCAGGCAATCTGCGATTTCGTTCACAATCACATAGCGTTCAGCTACCAGAACGCCGACGCGCTGCGCACAGCTCATGGCGGCTTCCTCGATCGAACCGGTGTTTGCCGTGACTTTGCTCATCTGTCGCTGCATGAACATTCCGGCGCGCTATTGTACGGGTTATCTGGGGGATATCGGGGTCCCGCCCGTGCCAGATCCGATGGATTTCAGCGCCTGGTTCCAAGCCTATCTCGGTGGTCATTGGTTCACCTTCGACGCTCGGCACAACCACCCTCGCATCGGAAGAATCCTGATGGCAACGGGCCGGGACGCGACTGACGTTGCCCTCTCGACCAGCTTTGGGTTGTCGAGCCTGGCCCGCTTCGAAGTTATTGCTGAAGAGGTGGGCACAGTGCCTGGAGGGAATGGGATTGTGCCTGGCGCCAGATCGCTCGCATCGACAAGAAAATCCCGCCATCGTGGAAGCTCGCGGACCTGATCATCACGGCCGGGCTTCGCGGCATCCTGTTCCCGTCGCTGCGTCACGCCGGCGGCACCAATCTGGTGATCTTTCCGGCCAATCTCGTCGACGGCGACCATGTCGCGGTTCCCGATGACCGGCTGCCGCACGACCAGTCGTCCTGGTCCTGAGTCATCGATAGTCTCTGTGGTCGCAACGCGAACAACGCCCGCTCACGACATCTGGTCCTCAACGGCATCGCCCTCGTCCTCCCTGTTAGCCAAACCGTCGGGAATATCGCCGGCCAGCAGCTTCTCCTTCGACAGCAGCCCAGCGTCTTCGAGCGCCTCGAAATCCGGCAGCTGGCGCAGCGTGTCGAGCCCGAACTGCGACAGGAAAGTCTTCGTCGTCACATAGGTATAAGGCGCTCCGGGCTGTGGACTGCGCGGCCCTGAGGCGATCAGCTCCTGCGCGCGCAGCACGCCGATCAGATCGCGCGACACCTCCTTGCCGAAGAAGGAAGACAGTTCGCCACGGGTAATCGGCTGAAAATAAGCGATGCACATCAGCACCAGCGCCTCCGCCTGCGACAACTCTTTTGTGCCCTGCCCCGCCGCTGTGCCGAACGCGGCATGGATGACGTCGCCAAAAACCTTTTTGGTCCGGTGCTGCCAGCCGCCGGCGACCGCGACCAGCTCGTAGGGGCGGCCGGACAGTTCGGCGCGGATGTCGTCGATGATCAGCTCGAGATTGCAGTTTTTTCCCACCACCCGCGCGAGGACACTACGTGTTACTGGTTCGCTGGCGGCAAAGATCACCGCTTCGACGCGGCCCATCCACTCGCGCCAGCGCAGCTCCGGCGGCAGGTGGTCCAGTTCCGTGTCGACCAACACAGGCTGTTCGTTCGGCTTGCGGCGGGCAGACGCTTCGCTCATCCCTACAGCCCAAAAAGTCGAAAGGTGGTGCGGCCGGAGAGCTCGCGCACGGCATCCAATTGTTGCAGCCGATCGAAAAGGCGTCGCGCCGCAAAGCGCGACAGGCTTTTGGTCGTTAGCGATCCGGAGACGGCGTCGTCGTCGAGCAGTCTTTGGATCACATCGCCCGCCCCCTTCGCCCTGAGCTTCGGTGCGACGGCGATGAGCCGCTCCGCGCGACGCGACAGCTCGGCCGCCAGCCGGCACGCGTCCGCCGCCGCCTGAACCAGCGCCAGGCAAAGTGCCCGCTCGAACGCTTCGCCGCCCGGCCGGAGTCTGGTCCCTCCCGCCTCGGCGCGGAAGGCCGGAGCAAAAGCCAGGGCCATGAGCAGCGGTAGCGGCCGCGGCCAGCGCAGGCTTTGCGCCAGCACCAGGTCGGCCAGCCACCAGGCCAAAAGCTCGCAGTCGGGGCGTACGGCGACGACGTGCGCGGCGATCGCCGCCGCGGCGAACGGCGCCGGCCGCTGCGGTGCCGCCAGGTTTTCGATCTCCGTAGAAAGCGCGGCGAGCGCGGAACCGTCCCAGTGGAATCCGAGCATCTCGACGATCTTTTCGAGCCGATCGGCGCTGGCAACGGGCGGCTGCGCTGCCAATTGCCGCCAGCCGCCCAAAATAGCGCCGGCGGGGCCGGGATCGGCGCCGGGCGGGCGCAGGTGCCAGGCGTCGCGCAGGGCGGCCGCGTCCACGGCCCGGCCGGCGAGCCGCATGCTGGCGGCGGCACAGCGAAGCGCCAGCCGCTGGCGCCAGGCGCCGGCCCAGGCGGGCTGCGCCCGGGCAAGTGCGTCCAGCGACGCCAAGGCGGCGCCGGCCTGGAAGGCGGCGTCGATCTCGCTGGCGTCACGGCCGGACGCGAGCGCCCACGCCGGAACGGAGGGCGGCGCAGAGGAGCTGGCGGTCGCGGGATCGAGGCGAATCATGATTTTGGAGGGTAAAGCGCGCGTGCGCTTTGCGCTATGATTTTCGCACCGAAACGCACAGCCTGTCGTGCAGATATAATGAATGATAATGTTGCATTATCGTTCGTTACAAGCCATGCTAGCAGAATGGCCCCTATCGTCGACCTGAGCCGCGAAAATCGTCCTGAGGACAGCTCAGTGCCGTCCCACAGCACGACCGCGATCGCCAGCACCTCCCCTCCCTCGCCTCCAGCCGACGACTTGCCTGATATTGTCGATATCGTCATGGAAATGGCGCAGGCACCCTGCGAGCCGCAAAACGCCCCTCCCCTGCCGGCGCACCTGGAAGGGCTCGCCGAGCGCGCGCGCGATTACGTCGAGGCAGCAAGCTCGGCGAACACCCGGCGCGCCTACGCCGCCGATTGGAAGCATTTTTGCGCCTGGGCGCGCCGCCAGCATCTCGATGTGTTGCCGCCCGACCCGCAGGTCGTTGGCCTTTACATCACGGCCTGCGCGTCCGGTAAGGTGACGGGCGACAAGAAGCCGAACGCCGTCTCGACCATCGAGCGACGTCTCTCCTCGATCACCTGGAATTTTTCTCAGCGTGGCCAGCCATTGGACAGGAAGGACCGGCATATCGCCACTGTGCTGGCCGGCATTCGCAACACCCACGCCTCCCCTCCCCGGCAAAAGGAAGCCATTCTGACTGAAGACCTGATTGCCATGCTCGAGACCCTTGACCGTGGAACGTTGCGCGGCCTGCGCGACCGCGCCATGCTCCTGTTGGGTTTCGCCGGCGGCCTGCGGCGTTCTGAAATCGTTGGCCTGGACGTTGCCAGGGACCAAACCCAGGACGGCCGCGGCTGGATCGAGGTTTTGGACAAAGGCGTTCTCGTCGCATTGCGCGGAAAGACCGGCTGGCGCGAGGTCGAGATCGGCCGTGGCTCGTCCGATGCCACATGCCCGGTTGTGGCGGTGCAAACCTGGCTGAAACTGGCGAGGGTCGGCCATGGGCCGTTGTTTCGACGCGTCACCGGAAACGGCAAAGCAGTTGCAGCCGAGCGGCTCAACGACCAGGAAGTGGCGCGGCTGGTCAAACGCACCGCCCTCGCAGCCGGGGTTCGTGGCGACCTGTCCGAAGGCGATCGTGCAGAGAAATTTTCCGGTCATTCCTTGCGCGCCGGTCTTGCCTCATCGGCTGAGGTCGACGAGCGTTACGTTCAAAAGCAGCTTGGCCATACGTCGGCCGAAATGACCCGCCGCTACCAGCGGCGCAGGGACCGGTTTCGCGTCAATCTCACCAGGGCCAGTGGACTGTAGGCCCCCTCCCCTGGCGGATCGGTCTATCGCCAAGACAGCTGATCCCTCGGCAGCCGACCACTGGGGTCGAATACAGCCACCTTGTGCGGTAGACCCGGGCCCCAGTCCCAAAGGACCAGGTTACGATCCTCCATCTCGGCGCTCGGCGCGAAACTTGGGACCACGATGCCGGCAATATTTCGAGGTCGCAAGCGGTCGTAGATGGACCAGGACGCTGGGCGCTCTCCGTCGCTGAGCGCCGTCGCCCAGGCGCAGGCCATCTCTTCGAGCGCGATAGAAAATTCTCCCCTGCCCTCGTCTGTTGTCAGATCAACGATGTCATCGCAGTCGATCTCATAGGAACACAGCACGCACGGATCGATCCGGTGCGCGAACCCCTGGTTGGCTTCCTTGACCGCTGTCATGATGGTCAGCGCCAAATAGAGCGCCGGCACGCCTTTGGGATTAAATCGCGCACCTCTGATCGCCGCTCCTTCGCCGGAAGTCGGCTTGAATGCCCAACGTGGATCATGTGCGCGGTAGCAGGTTCCGACGAACCTCACGCAAACCCGCCAACGGCCATGTGATCGAGATAATCACGGACCGCTGCTGCCTTGCCGTCCTTCACCAGCGCCTCAGCGGTGCGTCCCCCAAATGCCGGAAGCGGCTGAGCCCGATACCAGGCCATCGCCTGCTCCTTGCCACCCGCCCAATCCGTCACCCGGCTGATGATCTCGAGCATTTCTCGCAGACGCCCCTGGGTCTTTCCCGTGGCGCTACGCTCTGACCGATAAAGCGTCTCGCGCGCAAGACCTGCAGTCTGGGCCAACTGGCCTTTGGACATGCCAAAACCGTCCGCGACCTGCCCAATCGCAATCTTCCCATTCCGGTCCATGTAGGACAAGATGAGAGGTCCATTCTGCTCGGCTATCTTGAGTGCCTGGCCCATGGTGTTCATCCTACCATATCGGGAGTCATATTTCGTGTGCAAAAGATATGGCACTTGTAGACTGTTTTCAAGAACGAACCCGTTCAGTGGCCGCGCCGCAAACCCCGCCGACAGGTGGGAATGTGCCAGGCCACCTCAACAGCACCGGTCACATCCTTACGCCGCTGCCCCGCGATATCTTGCCTTGCCCACGCTCATCCGGTCATCCGTGCTGACGCGCCATTGGCTTTCAGCGCCGCCATGAGCATAGGTCCAACAGAAAACTCACCCGCTTTTGCCTTTTCGGTCAGCACGCGCAGATAACCGCCAGCCGAGTTGATATGCTGCGCTCTTTGCAGAATGCAGGCGATCACGATCGCGGCAACTTCCTGGCCCATCACATGGCAAGCCTCCTCATAGGCTGAAGGCGACACGCCAAGGTACCCTCGCACCTGGGCGGCGGTCATCATCAAGTCGCGCCAGCTTCCGATCCCGTTGACGGCATAGTCGGCAATATCGGGACAGGCCCGCAGCACCAGTCCAATCGGGTAGCCTTTCGGCTTCTCGGGCGGGTGGGATGTTGGCTCGGCCTCCGCCCTGCTTTTCTCGAAAGCCGGTTCAAATACAAAAGTGGAGTCTGTGTTTGAATCAGATTGCTGCCGCTCATTATGGGACTCATTGCCGCTAGGATTCTTGGCATTTGTGAAGCTTTCCAGCATCTTGTTGACCGCTTCGTGCAGCTCTACCAGCTCGGCGACGACCCCTTCCAGCTCCGACAGGCCTGCCCGGCGTGGAATTGCGTCCACAATGGCCCGGAACCGCTTCCACAGCGTTCCCCAGTCCCCGGGCACATCCTCCTCGACAGCGGCCTCGATCAGCTTATGGATGTCGCGGCGGTGCAGCGTGATGCGCTCCCGCATCAGTCTGAGCGCCCGACCGTCGGCTCGAACCTGGTCGGCCGCCTGCTGAAACTCCGCTGCCCTGGTGATCAACGGGGCCAGGGAGAAGCCGAAGGCCTCCACCACAGCCCCGCCCGGCCCTTTGCGGGCAAATCTTTTGCCGTTGGCGCTGTCCCTGCGGATGATGAGGCCGCAACTTACCAGTTCCGCCAGGTTCCTGCGCAGCGTGGAATCGGCCATGCCGTGCGCCCGCAGCGATAGCTGAGCGTTGGACGGAAAGACCATCAACCCGTTTTCCTCGCTGATCTGGTCGTCTGGATAAAACGTCAAAAGCCCGCTGAGCACCGCCAGGGCGCGATCGCCGACGCCGACAATCGACTTGCCCTCGCACAGCCACCGATAAACCTGCCATTTCTCGACGACAGACCCCTGAGGTATCTGCCTTGACGCCGTGTTGGCTTTCACCAACGCAAGCGTCATCGGCCGCCGCCCAAAGGGCGTCGTCGCAAACCCACTCTCCATTTCCCTCGCCTTTCAATCAGGCAAAAGAAATCTGCTCGCCGAAATGGCGCCACGACTCTTGACAGTGATTCGGGGAAGTGCGATTCTCAGCTTGCTACAGACGAGAAGGGCTTCCGCGACGGCGACGTTCGGGGGCCTTTTTCTTTTGCGGTTTCAGTCTCCTGTTTTCTTGGCTGTTTCCGATTGCCGAAAAGCCTCGAAAAGCTCGTCCAGCCGATCGGTTATGAACGCTCCGAACGGCGAGGCTTCCTTGGCCTTCAGGGCAAGCGTAAACACTTTTCCTGTGTCGGTGATCTTGGCTCGCACGGATCTGTCGTGCGGTGCCCAAGCCTTTTCCTGTGTCTTCGATGCTGCTGGCGCGCGTTTTGCCGGCGCGCTCATGAAGTCGAACAGACGCGCAAATCGTGCGTCACTGCCTGACGTGGCGAACTCTGGACTTGCCACATAGTCGGCCGCCCTGCCCGCGCTATCC
>NZ_RZRP01000235.1:0-7668 GCF_003997795.1 Mesorhizobium sp. M7A.F.Ca.US.005.03.2.1
GGCCAGGCCTTGGCCGGCGAGACCCGCGCCAGACAGATCCTCGACCGCTTCGAGCATGCCAACCAATGGCGCGATCACGTCATGGTGGCTGCGCATCGCGCCGGCAGCATGCAGGCCGGCAAGACGCTCTACGCGGAAAATTCGATTGCCGCCGTGGAGGGCTCGATCGCCATGGGCGCCGAAATCGTCGAGGTCGACATCAGGCGCTCGAAGGACGGCGAGTTCGTCGTCATGCATGACAGCTGGCTCGACCGCACCACGACCTGCAAGGGCGAGGTGGTCATGTACACGCTGGCCGAACTGAAGACATGCCGGCTGGTGGTCGAGGGCACCGGTGCGGCGACAAGTGAAACAGTCTCGACGCTGCACGAGATGCTGATGGCGACCAGAAACCGCATCCTCATCAACCTCGACAACAAGCTCGACGTCGGCGCCCTCCCGGGCATGATTGCGGTCGCTCGCGGTCTCGGCATGGCCGAACAGGTCATCGTCAAGGAGAACCTGTGGAATTCACAACGGATTTCCACGGTCAAGGCCGCCATGGAGACCATTGGCGGCGGCTTCCAGTTCATGCCGATCATCGCCGATGACGCGGTGCATGACGCCGGTTTCGCCGGGACGGTCGACCGCGCCTTCTCGCCGCGCGCGATCGAGTTGATCAACTGGCGGGCAGGCGCCGAGACGCTGACCGAGACGGGCGGGCCGCTGTTCAGCACGCGCATGCGCGCGGCCGCAGTCAGGGGCAACTGGCACATCTGGGCCGACACCTACGCCATCGCCAACAAACCGGGCGGCTTCCTCGCCGGCGGCCGCGGCGACGAACTGGCGGTGCAGGCCAGCCTGCCGCGCGAAAGCTGGGGTTTCTGGGCCGATCGCGGCGCCACCATCATCCAGACCGACGAGCCGAAGGCGGCAATCGACTGGCTGGCCGCGAATGGTTTTCGCGTGCCTTATGCCGACGAGGCGCGGCCGGTTGAGCCGGCGAATACGGCGAGCATCAATTAAGCGGCGGCTGACGCTGCCAATCTCCCTCACGAGGGGGGAGATTGGTTAGCTTCAAGCCGCTAGCGCCACGCCGTCCAGTTCGCTAAGCGCATCCTGTGGCAATTCCAGTTCAGCCGCAGCGAGGTTCTCCCCGAGATGCCCGACCGACGATGTGCCGGGGATCAGCAGGATGTTGGGCGCGCGGCGCAGCAGCCAGGCGAGCGCGACCTGCATTGGCGTGGCGCCGAGGCGCGCCGCGATTTCCGACAGGGTGGAGGATTGCAGCGGGTTGAAGCCGCCGAGCGGGAAGAACGGCACATAGGCGATGCCATCGCGGGCAAGATCGTCGATCAGGGCATCGTCGCCGCGATGCGCCAGATTGTACTGGTTCTGCACGCAGACGATCTCGGCGATCCCCCGTCCTTGCGCGATCTGCGCCGGCGTCACGTTGCTCAGCCCGATGTGCCTGACCAGACCCTGTTGTTGGAGCTCGGCCAGCACGGTGAGCGGCGCTTCGATCGATCCCTCGGCGGGGCCATGGGTATCGAACATGATGCGTAGGTTGACGACATCGAGCACCTCGAGCCCGAGATTGCTGAGATTGTCGTGTACCGCCTGGGTGAGCTCTTCCGCGGAAAAGGCCGGCAGCCACGATCCATCCGCGCCGCGCCGGGCACCGATCTTGGTGACGATGACGAGATCTTGGGGGTAGGGCGCCAGCGCCTCGCGGATCAGCCGGTTGGTGACGTGCGGACCGTAGAAGTCGCTGGTGTCGATATGGTCGACGCCTTGCGCAATCGCCTCGCGCAGCACGGCCAATGCCGCGTCATGATCCTTGGGCGGCCCGAACACGCCGGGTCCCGCGAGTTGCATGGCACCGTAGCCGAGCCGCTTCACGGTGCGGCTGCCAAGCTTGAAGGTGGCGGGGGCGAAGGTGCCGGATTGTTGGATGTTGGACATGATTGATCTCCTATGAGGAGGCAGAGATAGGCGCTGCCCAACCTCGTGATAATCCGGTACAATCCACACAGGCCGTGCGGAATGGCGAACAATGATGGACCTCAGCGATCTGAATGCTTTCGTGGCGGTGGCGCGCGCCGGCGGCTTTCGCGACGGCGCGCGTGCGAGCGGCGGCAGCGCCTCCGGCCTGAGTGAGGCGGTGCGTCGCCTGGAAGTGCAGCTCGGTGTCAGGCTGTTCAACCGCACGACGCGCAGCGTTGTCCCAACCGAGGCGGGCCTCAGCCTTCTGGAGCGGCTCGGCCCGGCGCTGTCGGAGGTGGAGGCGGCGCTGGACGTGGTGAACGGTTTTCGCGACAGGCCGGCGGGCTCGTTGCGTCTCAACGTGCCGGTCAGTGCTGCGCGGCTGATATTGCCCGACATCGTCCCTGGTTTCCTCGCCGCCTATCCTGGTATCCGGCTGGAGGTGATCGCCGACGAGAACTTCGTCGACGTGCTGGCGGCCGGCTGTGACGCCGGCATCCGCTATGACGAGCGGCTGGAACAGGACATGATCGCGGTGCCGATCGGGCCGCGCGTGCAGCGTTTCGCCACCGCCGCCAGCCCTGCCTATCTTGCTCGCCATGGGCGCCCGCAACACCCGAGCGACCTGCTTGGCCACTCCTGCGTGCGTGGGCGCTTTGCCAGCGGTGCGATGCTGCCGTGGGAATTCGAGCGAGACGGCGAGGTGGTGCGGGTCGATCCGACAGGCCCCTTGATCGTGCGGATCGGCGGGGCGACGGATCTTGCCGTCGACGCCGCTATTGCCGGCACCGGCATCATCGGCCTCTTCGAGGGCTGGCTGCGCCCTTACTTCGACAGCGGCGCTCTTGAGCCCGTGCTCGAACCGTGGTGGCAGAGTTTTCCCGGACCGTTTCTCTATTATCCCGGCCGGCGCCTGGTTCCGGCCCCGCTGCGGGCGTTCATCGACTATATCAAGGGCGGCAAGGCCTGACCTGTTTCCGGCGCCATCACCCCACCCGGCGCTTCGCGCCGACCTCCCCATTGGGGAGGTAGGGCGCCGCGCTCTTCTAGCTCCCCTCGATGGGAAGGTCGCGCCGTAGGCGTGGGTGGGGTGACTGCCGAGCCGCAAACAAAAAGGCCGCCCGGAGGCGGCCTTTTCGATTGTCTGAAGCTGCGAAGTGCTTAGCGCTTGGAAAACTGGAAGCTACGACGGGCCTTGGCCTTGCCGTACTTCTTGCGCTCGACGACGCGGCTGTCGCGGGTCAGGAAGCCGCCCTTCTTGAGCACGGCGCGCAGCGTCGGCTCGTAGTAGGTCAGCGCCTTGGAGATGCCGTGACGCACGGCGCCAGCCTGGCCGGAGAGACCGCCGCCGACGACTGTCGCGACGATGTCGTACTGGCCGGCGCGGTTGGAGGCGATGATCGGCTGGTTGAGGATCATCTGCAGGACCGGACGCGCGAAATAGGTCGCGAATTCCTTGTCGTTGACGATGATCTTGCCGGAACCCGGCTTCACCCAGACGCGCGCAATGGCGTTCTTGCGCTTGCCGGTGGCATAGGCGCGGCCCGACTTGTCGAGCTTCTGGACGTGGACGGGGGCCGCCGGCTGGGTATTGGTGTTGCCGGTGGCGGCGCCCAGTTCTGCGAGCGAGGAAAGCTCAGCCATCTTATGCGACCTTCTTGTTCTTGGCGTTCAGCTTGGCCACGTCGAGCACGACGGGCTGCTGGGCGACATGCGGATGCTCGGCGCCTGCATAGACGCGCAGGTTCTTCATCTGGCGACGGCCGAGCGGGCCACGCGGGACCATGCGCTCAACGGCCTTCTCGACGACACGCTCGGGGAAACGACCCTCGAGCAGCTGGCGCGCGGTGCGCTCCTTGATGCCGCCTGGGTGGCCGGTGTGCCAGTAATAGACCTTGTCGGTGAATTTCTTGCCGGTGAACACCACCTTGTCGGCATTGATGACGATGACGTTGTCGCCGTCGTCGACGTGCGGGGTGAAGGTCGGCTTGTGCTTGCCGCGGAGATGATTGGCGATGACAGTGGCCAGACGACCGACGACGAGACCTTCGGCGTCGATCAGGATCCACTTCTTCACCACATCCGCAGGCTTCTGCGAAAAGGTTGTCATGTTTTCTGCTCTCGGTTTTGACCTTCATAAGAGAAGGCGTTTCTTGTTGCTTGGATTGGCGAAAGGCGCTTGCCCGCCGCCAATAACAAAACGGCGGCCTTTGCGGGCCGCTGCTTCGTGGAGGCTTATAGGCGAGGGTGGTGACCGCGTCAAGGCGAACGAAAAGGTAGATATCAGGTAAAATGTAGCAAAAACAATAACTTGAACAAAAGGTATTATTTTACCACATCACCATTCCGCTTCGGCGGGATCGAATAGGTGCCGGTGGCATGCGCCACCGTGTCTCCGTCTGGGCCGGCAACGATGTCGATGTCGAACACCATCAGGCTCTTTCCCAGCTTCAGGATGCGGCAATGGCCGTCGATCGGTCCTGCCTCGGCCTTGCGCACGAAATTGATGTCGAGGTTGACGGTGACCGAAAGCGCATCCGGCCCGGCATGGCTGAGCACGCAGACGTAGCCGCCAATGTCGGCCAGCGTGAACAGCGAGGGGCCGGACACCGTGCCGCCGGGACGCAAATGCCGTTCGCCGGCGTTGAGCCGCACGGTGCAGCCGCCCGGGAACACGTCGATCGCCTCGAAATATTTGAACTGCTCATTGAGCTGCGGATAGACGGTTTCCATCAGCGCATTGACTTGTTGCGCGGTCAGCACGGGCTTGAGGTTGGTCTGAGCGGGCATGTCTTAGTCTCTCGCTTTGCGCCAGGCCTGTATGAGCGCAGCGCGGCATTTCTGACAACCTTCGTCCCCTGGCGCAAGCGATCGGTGTTGGACGAAACCTGATCCGGTATTAAATAGTCTGGCAGCCCCAGCGGAATCGCGGAGAACCTTATCCATGGCCGAAATCCTTGCCATCAAGCCTGCCGCCGTTGAGGGTCCGGTGGTTGCACAACTGGACAAGGGCGTGCTGCGCCTCACACTCGCCAATCCGCCTGCCAACGCGCTGTCGCTGGCGGTGATGGCGGCGCTGACGGCCGAACTCGAGCGCGCCAGGGCCGACAAGGCCGTTCGCGTCATCGTCTTGTCGGCTGCCGGCAAGGTGTTCTGCGCCGGCCACGATCTCAAGGAAATGACCGCGCGCCGCACTGACGCCGATCATGGCAAGGCCTTTTTCGCAGAGACGTTTGCCGCTTGTGCGACGCTGATGCAGGCGATCGTGCGTCATCCAGTGCCTGTCATCGCCGAGGTTGACGGCCTGGCCACCGCCGCCGGGCTGCAACTGGTCGCCAGCTGCGACCTGGCGATCGCTTCGCATGAGGCGACCTTCTGTACGCCGGGTGTCAACATCGGCCTGTTCTGCTCGACGCCGATGGTGGCGCTGTCGCGCAACGTCTCGCGCAAGCATGCGATGGAGATGCTGTTGACCGGCGAGACCATCGATGCGGCAACCGCCAAGGAATTCGGCCTGGTCAACCGCATCGTGCCGCGCGAATACCTGAATCAGATCGTCACCAAATACGCGCAAACCATTGCTTCCAAATCATCTTTGGTGGTCAAGACGGGCAAGGAGGCGTTTTACGCGCAGGCCGAAATGGGGCTGGCGGATGCTTACACCTATACCGGCCGGATCATGGTCGAAAACATGCTCGCGCGCGACGCCGAGGAAGGCATCGGCGCCTTCATCGGCAAGCGCAAGCCGGAATGGACGGACGAATAGGAGCAGCACCATGGAGCCGCGAATCTCTATCATTACCATCGCCACCGATGATCTGGACCGCGCGGTGCGCTTCTACGAGGCTATGGGCTTGAAGCGGCATGCCGGTATCACCGACGGTGTCGCCTTCTTCCAGATGGGCGGCGTCATTCTTGGTCTGTTCCCACGTGCCAGCGCAGAAGAGGATTCCGGCATCGCCTTCGCCGCGGCGCCATCGGCGGTCTACCTCGCCTACAACACCCGCTCCGACGCCGAAGTCGACGACGTGCTCGCCAGGGCGGAAAAAGCCGGCGGCCGCATCGTCAAGCCGGCCGGCCGCGCCTTCTGGGGCGGCTGGTACGGCTACTTCGCCGACGCCGACGGGCATGTCTGGGAAGTGGCGCACAATCCGGCCTTTCCGATCGCCGAAGACGGCACGATTTCGCTACCTGGCTGATGGCCCATCGCAAGCAGCTGACGCGGCTCAAGGCTCCCTATCTGAAGCGCATCCTGCTCGATGCCGTGCGGGTCGAGGATTGGGAAAAATATCCATGGAACCTGCCGCTGTTTCGCGGCCACGACTTCGAACTCGAATTCACCACGCCGATCACCATCATCGTCGGCGAGAACGGCACCGGCAAATCGACGCTGCTCGAGGCGATCGGTGCGCTGGCCGGCTATGACGAAGCCGGTGGCGGCAAGGGATATAGGCCGGTCGACCATTCCAGCGCCATCGACAAGAGCGGTGCTGCGCTGGCAAACACGTTCCGTGGCCACTGGCTGCCGAAAGTCACTGCCGGCTGGTTCTTTCGTGCCGAATCCTTCTACTCCGTGGCCCGATATCTCGATCAGGCGGCACTGGAAGACCCTTTCAGGCCCCCGCCGCCGGACTTCCTGTCCTGGTCGCATGGCGAGGGCTTTATCCGTTTTTTCGAGGAGCGCTGCCGCAGGCAAGGCATCTACATCCTCGACGAACCCGAAAGCGCACTGTCGCCGACGCGACAGATCGAGCTGCTCAAGATGCTGCGGCGCATGGACCAGTCGGGCACCGCGCAAGTGATCATGGCGACGCATTCGCCGCTGCTGATGGCTTGTCCTGGCGCGCGGCTGTTCCGCATCAGCCGGTTCGGGCTCGATCCCACGGATTTCAGCGATACCGATCATTTTCGCATGATGCGCGACTTCTGCACCGATCCGCAGGCCTTTATGGAGGAAGCGCTGCGGGAGGATGACGCGTGAGCGCCGGCGATGATGACCTCAACTGGCGCGTCGAGCAGGCGTGCCGCGAAGGCTGGCCGGCGGCGACCGAGACGTTGGTTGATGGCTGGCTTCTGCGGCGATCGGGCGGACGGATCCGGCGTACCAATTCGGCCAATCCCTTGCGCGGCGAGCGTGGCGCGCCTGATGCAGTCATCGACGCCGCCGAGTCCTTCTACATCGGCCACGGCCAGACGCCCTTGTTTCGGGTTCCAGGCATCGCCGGCGAGCTCGAAGCCGCTCTCGACCATCGCGGCTACCAGCCGGAAGGCGGCACGATCCATCTCCATGCCGGGATCGGCGACCTGGCTGAATTTCGCGATGAGCAGGTCACCGTTTTGAAGGTGCCGGGCGAGGACTGGCTCGCGGCGCGGTTCCGCATGGGAGCCTTTGACGACGCCGAGCGCCGCATCTTTCGCGAGATGACGGGCTGATCGTCGGCGACCGGGCGTTTGTGTCCTATGAACGCGACAGCCAAATTGCCGCCCTGGCCTATGGTGTCATCCGCAATGGCCTGCTTGTGGTGGAATCGGTTGAAACCGATGGCCGTTTCAGGCAGCAAGGCCTGGGCCGCAAAACCGTCGGCGGCCTCATCGGCTGGGCGCGGCGGGCAGGGGCTCACGCCGCATGCTTGCAGGTGGTGGCCGACAACACACCGGCCCGCGCACTCTATGCCTCGCTTGGGTTCAGCCGTGAACTTTACC
>NZ_RZRP01000236.1:0-7649 GCF_003997795.1 Mesorhizobium sp. M7A.F.Ca.US.005.03.2.1
CGTCGCGAAACTGCCGGCCGACATGCTGGCCGAGGTGCGTTATATCATCGGCCAGCATGTCGGCCGGCAGTTTCGCGACGCCGTCAGCGGTCGTCTCGACGATGCGATAGTGCGCCTTGAGCCGCGCCAGCTGCCGGGCTGTGAAGATCAGGTCGAGCGTGCGTGGTTCAGGCGCACTGATGACCAGCGGCAAGGCGCTGTTGGACATGACTATTCCCTCTGTTCCCCAATGGCCAAAATACCTTGGATGAAACGATTTACAACATCGCGCGGCCGAGGAGCGCGCGATTGGCGCTGGGATGAGGTGACCTGTCGGAGCCGATATGTGCCGGCAATGCAACAGTGAAGAATCGTTTGACCGCGATGGCGTGGATACGACGTAAGAACCAGTAATGGCACAATTGACACGGGGCAGGGAATTGGTTCTGCTGGCGCCGTATCAATTTGGAGGGCACTTTACAGTGAAGAAATACGAGAAACCAACCTTGCAGAAGCGCGACAGGCTTTCGGGTGTCACGGCCCAGACTGCCCCATCGACACCTCCGCCGGCCGTCAGTGATTGATTGGCGTCTGACGCATTCGCCTGACAAGGGCAATCAATAGCGGCAATCGATAGGGCGCGACTGGTCGCGCCCTATCGCATATTGGCCACGGGTGCCCGCCGTTGTCCCAGATGCCGGACCTTACGGCCGATGATCATCAGCTGGCGCGCGGTGTTGTTGCGCAGGCGCCGCACGCGCCATTCCAGTCCGGTGTCGGCGGTAATCGACTTGGCATAGTAACTGACCCGCATGCCATCCTCATCGGCAGCCACCTTGACCGGGTCGTCATAGAAGGCGTTGATCTTGTCAGCCGCCATGCCTGGAGTTTCGAGCCAGCGTGGAATGTGAACCGAATGGAGCTGATCGACATCGGTCATCACGCGGCCGATGCCGACGCCCGGCGTCGGACACGTGGTACAGAAAGCATCGCCGATGAAGATGACCCCGTCGCGGCGATGGCCTTGCGTCGTGCTCAGACTGATCTGCCTGACCTCGACAGGACTCGCGACTTCGAAGTTGCCGCATCGCACGGCTATTTCGGGCATCAATTCGCAGAGCATCTTTTGCGGCTCCTGGCGGAACGCCCGCGTCCACGGCTCGGCCACATTGCGATAGAGGAACATGTTCGCCCGCATCTTGTCGCCGAGGGGAAAGATGCTGATGTAGGCGATACGGTCGGCGGCCCGCCTGCTGTAGCAGGTGACGGACTGATGACCGAAATCGCTGGGCGAGATGGCGAGGTCGAATCCCATCGACAGTGAATGCGCCTTCGATTGCTCGATACGCTCGACGCCGACGGCGCGCCGCACCGCCTCGCCGTGACCGGTTGCCACCACCAGCAGGCGGGCATCGATGACGGTGCCGTCGGCCAGCACAAGCCGCTGCCGGTCCGGTCCAGTCGAGACTTCGGTTACCTTGCCGACCGTCAGCGGCACTTGCGCAGGCAAGGCGTCGCGCAGGCCATTGATCAGCGCGCCATAGGAGAATGTGAATTCAGCCTTCTTCTCATGCGCGAAGAACTGGCCGAGGCGAAACACATGCGTGTCGGTCGTGGAGGTGACGAGACGCTTGAGTGTCGCATCGAGGCCGAGCTTTTCGAACAGCAGCATCTGGTCCATGCCGATCTTCTCGGCCCGGAATTCCTCGTGGTGGACGCGGTGCGGATCGATCAGCGCCACCTTGCGGCCGGCTCGTCCCAACAGAATTGCCAAGGTCGTGCCGGCCATTCCGGCACCGACGATCGCCACATCGACTTGGGCCGGGCCAGCCTCTGAGATACTCATTTTGCTGCTCTTTCTGATGGCAACGGCGCGTTTCACAATCTCCGGTAGAAAATATCTTCCGGACCTAAATCAACCGCAAGCAACCGGCGCGCGTGCTTGGTAGTAACCAATGTTTAGGTTAATCGCGGGCCCGCTGCTTCCAGCGCGGTGCGATCGCCGAGCCATCGATGAACTCAAAGCCGCCAGCCTCGTTGAGCGTGTGAAGTTTACGCCCACTCCATAGCGCACCTGGATTTAAGATGGTTTCAACGACCTGCTCCATGCCGATCAAATCAAGGTGAGAAATGCGTGCGATGCCAAGCGCCGCGCCATAGCTCCTGCGGCAGTCCTGGACCGGGCGCAGCAGGTCGTTGCCGCGCCTGACCATGCGGCCGGCCGGCCGCGCCGAGGCGATATCGATCAGCACGGGATTTTTGGGGTGCGGCGTCCAGGGGCCGCGAAAATCCGGCGCCGACCACAGATGCAGCGCGTCGGAGAAGGCGCCGCCGCCGTCGCGGACGGTGGCGAACAGCCACCAGGCGCCGCCATGCTCGACAAGCGTGGCGTCGCTGGCGACGACACCGGACAGAAGCGTCGCCTCCTTGACCCATCCGCCGGGAAAAGCTGTGGCCCGGTAGAGATCGACCGTGCCGTTGGCGCAGCTTTCCGGCACCATCCAGACCTCGCCGTCGCGCTCGAAGACGAAGGGGTAGGAGAGATGGTAGGGCAGCTCCAACACCGGTTCAGGCCTTCCGAGCGGGCCTGCCGGGCCGAAGGGAACGGCGGAGATGATGGCTTTGCCGAGCCGATGGATATAGTCCTCGACGAACAGGGTCAGCTGGCCCTGGTAGAGGATGGGGAACGGATCGGCGTAGAAGCGGCTGCCGTCGTCCGGCAACTCTTGCCAACCCGACGCCGGATGCGCGCGCAGCTCGAACAGATCGCGGCTCCCGGTTTGCCGCCAGCCGACCTTCCAGTGCGGCGCGTTGTAGCAAAGGTGATAGATCTTCTGGATGATCCGCCGCGCCAGCGCCTTGCCGGCCCTGACCCCAAGCTTGCCCGCCGAGGGCATTGGCGGCGGGCCACCCACCTGCGCCGGTTCGGGCAGATCAGGCACGGACTTTGCCGCGCCTGACATGGCAGCTATGATCAGGCTTGCTGTGCGCGCCAGCATATCCTGGAAGGACGCCAGCGCGATGCCGCCATATTCGGTGCCCAGACGCCCGGCGGCGATCGCAACGCCGTTCTCCTCGATGCGGGCAAGCGGCGTGCGACCTGCGAGGATCAGGGCCAGCAAGGCCGCTTCGCCGCTGGCGCCGTCATAGGTGACGCGCCAGATCCGTGTGCTTTCCAGCCTGACATCGCCGCAGAGGTCGATGACCAGGTCAGGCGAAGCGGGGGACTGCCGGTAGGGCGCGAGCGCCGAAAGCGGCACACGCTTGGCCAGTCCATCATGGGACAGTCCGTGGATCGCCGTTTCGAGTTGAAACAGGGCCGCGGCGCTGCGCGGAATGCCACCGCCCGCCGGCCTGACATCGACGGACAGTTCGACGTCTTCGAGCGCGGCAAGGCGCTCCAGCAGCGTGACGTGAAAGGCGCGGACGCAGTCGCCGTCCAGGCGGAGGCTTATCTGCATGTTGGAGGTCCGAAAAGGCGGTGCCCGGCCTTGCCGGCCAGGCCGGTCCGGTCAAATTGTAACCCCATCTGCATTCGTCTCCGCTCGCTGCGTAGCCAACACCTCGATATGTATATTTTTAAGCAAACCGCGTGCCAAAATTCACGTCACCTCTCAACATAATTAACAATGTTTTAACAGTTGGAGGAATAGCTAGGTTAGCGCCGCAAACTGGTCTTGCCGGCATATGGAGTATTGTCGGAGGCAGCCATGCAATCATCCCTGCCCATGGTTCCTCAGCAACACTCCCCGGATCCGGCACGCGCGGGATCATATGCAGCCTCCACTGTCGAACTGGGCGATCTGAAGCGCATCCTGGTGCGCCGCCGGTTCTGGATCTTCGGCACCGTCGCACTGCTGACGCTGGTCGCCCTGCTCTACGGCCTTTTCACACCGGCGCTCTACAGCTCGGCGGCGGAAATCCTGATCGATCCGCAGGACCTGCAGGTGGTCACCAACGACGTCAATCCCAGCCGTATCTCACCCGATGGCGGCATCACGCAGGTCGAGAGCCAGGTCAGCGTGGTCCAGTCGACGGGCGTGCTGATGCGGGCGATCGCGGCGACAAACCTGACGCAGGATCCGGAATTCAATGGGCAGGGCTTGCTGTCGCGCCTGCTCGGTTCGGCATCAGCCGAAGGCGACAGGTCGGTGCAGACACTCGACGCGCTGCGCCGGCGCCTGGCGGTGAAGCGGGCCGACAAGGTCCTGGTCCTCGACGTCATCGTCACCGCCAAGAGCGCCGACAAAGCCGCCCTCCTGGCCAACGCCATCGCGCAGGCCTACCTGGTCGACCAGGCGAGCGCGCGCGCGAAAATGGCCAAGGACGCTTCCGAGTCGATCACCGCGCGGCTGGACGAGCAGCGCAAGCGCGTCCAGCAAGCCGAAAACGCCGTCGAAGCCTACAAGTCCGCCAACAACATGGTGATGGCGGCAGGCAATCTGGTCAGCGACCAGGAACTGACCGAGATCAACACGCAGCTTGCGGCGGCGCAGAGCCGCACCGCGGCGCTGAAGGCGCAGGTCGACCAGATGCGCCGGCAGAGCGGCACGCCGGACGCAACTTCGGAAGCAATGCGCTCGGCGGTGATCTCGAGCCTGCGGGCGCAAGAGGCGACGTTGGTCGACCAGGTCTCGCAGCTCGGCACGGAGTTGGGGCCGCGTCATCCCTCGCTGATCGCAGCCCAGCAGCAACTGCGCGACACGCGCCAGCTGATCGCGCGCGAACTTGGCCGCATCGCCACCGCCACCGAGACCGACTACGAACGGGCGCTGGCCAACCAGCAGGCGCTGGAAGCCAAGGTCGCCGGCATGAAGAGCAAGTCGCTCGACACCGATCAGGCCTCGGTGCGGCTGCGCGAACTGCAGCGCGACCTCGAGGCGCTGCGTTCCGTCTACTCGAACTATCTCCAGCGCGCCCAGGAGACGCGCGAGCAGATCAATGTCGACAGCACCAATGCGCGCATCATCTCCAACGCCATGCCCGCCTTGAAGAAGAGCTGGCCGCCTCTGCCGCTGCTGTTGCTGGGCGCGATATTCGGCGGCCTTGGGCTCGGCACCGGTCTGGCGCTGATCGCCGAATATTCCTCGCCGACGGTGCTTTCCAGCGCCCAGATGCAGTCGGCCATCGACGCGCCGGTGCTGGGCGTGGTGCCGGCAAAGTCGGACACAGGCCGGCGCTGGTGGCCTTTCGGCGGGGCGCGCGCCGCCGCCTCCAGCCAGAAGACCGATGCCGTCGTCGGCCTTGCGCTGAGGCGCATGTTCAGTTCGGGCCAGCGTCCGGCGGACTGGCCGCTGGTGCCTTCCATCTTGGTGACATCGTCGCCGGGCGAGGGCGCGCAGCGTAGCCGGGTGGCGCGGCTGCTGGCCAATGCCGCGGCATCCAGGGGTAGCCGTGTGCTGTTCATCGATGCCAATGCTGGCGGCGGCGGCCAGAAGGATCCGCAGCCGGGGATCCTCGATGTTCTGCGCGGCGAGTACGCGTTCGAGGCCGTCAGCCATTACGCCGCCGGCAGCAACGTTGCCGTGCTGGGCAGGGGCCGCTCAAAGGCGGTCTTCCAGGAAGCGCATGGCATCTATTTTGCGCAGCAGATGCTGGCGCGGGCCAGCCGGAGCTTCGACCTCGTCGTCATCGACGGTGGCGCGCTGGCCGACAATCTCAATGCCTCGCCGCTGGTCGCCATGGCCGACGAGATCGTGCTCGTCGCCACGCTGAACGCCACCCCGATGCGCGACGTCACGACGACTTCGCAGGCGGTCTCCGTCATGGGGCGCCTGCCGACAGCCGCCTTGCTGGTCGACGAGGCCGCCTGATATGGCGGCCAGTTGGAGCGCAAGCGCTTCGAACCTTGGTGCTGCCGCACCCCGCGCCGGCACGCCCATCTCCGGCACCTCGGTCGATGCACTGACGCGCTTCGGACTGATCGCGGCGGTAGCGGTGCTGTTCAGCATCTCGGGGGGCATGCTGTGGCTGGTCGGCTACAATTATGATGGCCTGTTCGGCAACCCGGCGACCAAGATCCACCCGTCCACCTATCTCATCGTCCTGCTGCTTGCCTGGCGCTCCTGCGCATCAGGCAATCCGGTCGGCCATATCGTCCATCTCGCCGACAGGCGGCCGGCCAGCGCGCTGATGGCCGCCATATCGATCGTGCTTCTGGTCGTCGTCATCGCCAGGCAGCGGCCCGGTATGGCCGGCATGATCGATACGTTCGTGGCTGCGGCACTTCTCGTGCTGATGCTCAGCGAGGACGACGAACGGACCTTCGCCGGGCTGCAGACCGTCGTCCACGTGGTCATGACGGCGAATGCCTTGCTTGCCCTTTTCGAGTTCGCCACCAAAACGCTTATCTTCCCCTATCGCCTCGACGGCGTGGCGTTTACCACCGATCTGCGCTCGAGCGCGCTGCAGGGGCATCCGCTTGCCAATGCCATGGTGACGTCGATCTATGTGCTTGCGCTGCTCTCCGGTGCCAGATCCCTGTCGATGCCTGTGCGGATAGGGTTGATCGGCTTGCAATGCGCGGCACTCGTCGCCTTCGGCGGCCGCACGGCGATGGTGACGACGGTGGTGCTCGGCGGCTGCTACCTGCTTTTTCAGGGCATCACCAAATTGCGCCAGGGCCGCGTCAATCTCCTGGGTGCGGCACTCGGCTTCATGCTCGCCGCCCTGCTGCCGGTCGTCATCATTGTGGCGGCATATCTGGGCTTTTTCGACGCGCTGCTGGAGCGCTTCGTGTCGGACAGCGGCAGCGCCAATGCCCGGGTCGAGATGTTCGAGCTCTTCAAGCACCTGGAATTGCGCGATCTGATCGTGGGGCCGGATGTCGACCTGATCGACAGCCTGCGCCGCATCAACGGTCTCGAACAGGGCATCGAGAACCCGATCATCCGCACGGTCCTTTATCAGGGCGCCTTCTTCACGCTTTTGCTGACGTTCGGCTTCGTGCTGTTCCTGTTCGAGGTGGCGCGCCGCTGCCATCCCGGCATCTGGCTGCCGATGCTGGGCTGGGTCATCCTGATCAACACTTCGGAAAGCGTCGCGTCGAAGACGACGCTGCTGACCAAGTTCGTGGTGCTGGCATTGGTGCTCTATCGGCCGGCGCGGGCAGCGTTCAGGCCGGTCAGTCCGCCGGCATGGTCAGGCCAAGCGCCGCGATGATATCGGGGTCCAGCGCCCGGGTGGTGTCGTCCATCATGCCCATGCCATCGAAGAGATCCCACAGTGCCCAGGCGAAGCCGAGTTCCTCGGCGCTCCGCCTCACATCGGCGATGTAGCGCCCGCGATCCGGATTGGGCGCGGCGACATAGCGGGCGTCGGTGCGCAGCGCGCCGAACTCGCCCATGATGATGCGTTCCGGCGCAAGGCTATGGCCATCGGCCCAATCGCGGACCTGGCGAAGATATTTGTCGACAAACCAGCGGTCGGGCTGGGCGTCGAAATAGACTTTCAGCACACGCTCGGTCTCGGCATAGGCTGCTTGCTTGGCGTCTTCAGGGGTTTCGGTGTCCTGCGCCATGCGCGCCCTGACCGATGCCAGCGTCTGTTGCAGCGAGCCGGCGGATGCCGGCCACGGCACATTGTTGAGCGACCGATAGACCGGCTCGCGCATCCAGGGCGCGCCCTGATGGCTGAACAGATAGGGCTCATAGAAATGGAAGGTGAACAGG
>NZ_RZRP01000237.1:0-7649 GCF_003997795.1 Mesorhizobium sp. M7A.F.Ca.US.005.03.2.1
AGCTCTGACTGAACGTCGAGCACATAGCTGCCTGCGAGGCGACCGGCGAAGACATCATAGCGGGGCATCAGAACTGCCGGTACTCTTCCAGCGGGATGCCATGTTTCTCGATATAGTCGTTCCACGCGTCCATCGTGGCGCGGTTCTCAAGCTTCCACAGTCGCGTTTTTTCGGCAGCCACCGCCTCCGCGATGCCGGCCTCCGCAGCGCGCGAGACATTCACGTCAAGTCCCTTGGCTTCCCTCATGAGGTTCGAATCGATCGACAGATTTGCTGGCTGACGGGTCGCACTCAAGGCAATTTTGCGCATAATAGCCTCCGCAACATGCGCATAATATATGCGCATTTCTGTATGGAGGCAATCAGGCGGTTCTAGCTGCAGGTAGGGGCGCTCGGCCCCTTTCGCTATGGCTCCGGGCGTTCGTCGCTTCAATCGACAAATCGTCGTCGATTGATCGGCCTACGGCCGAAACACTCCTCACCCCTCCATCTCCTCGCGCAACATCTCCAGTTCCAGCCATTCTTCCTCGAGCGCGGCCAGCGTGGCGCGCTCCTTGTCGAGGGCGGCGATGGTTTTCTGGAACGAGGCCGGATCGCGCTCGTAATAGGCCGGATCGGCGATGTTGTTCTCCAGCCGCGAGATAGAGGCCATCACAGCTTCGATTTTCTTCGGCAGGGATTCCAGTGCGAATTTCTGCTTGAACGACAGTTTCTTCGCCGGCACTTTTGGCGCGGCGGCTTCGCTCTTGCCTGACGCGGGCGCCTCGCCATTTTCGGCTCTCGCCCGCGCCTTGCGGTCGTCCAGCTTCGTGCCGCCGCGCTGCGCCAACATGTCGGAGTAGCCGCCGGCATATTCGATCCAGCGGCCTTCACCATCCGGCGCGATCAGGCTGGTCACGGTGCGGTCGAGGAAATCGCGGTCGTGGCTGACCAGGATGACGGTGCCGGCGAAACCGGCGACCAGTTCCTGCAGCAGTTCAAGCGTCTCCATGTCGAGATCGTTGGTCGGCTCATCGAGCACCAGAAGGTTTGCGGGCCGCGCCAGCACGCGCGCCAGCAGGAGCCGCGCCCGCTCGCCGCCGGACAACTCGCGCACCGGCGTGCGCGCCTGCTCCGGCTTGAACAGGAAATCCTTCATGTAGGAGACCACGTGGCGCTGCTCGCCATTGATGACGAGGTTTTCGCCGCGCCCATCGGTGAGATATTGTGCCAGCGTCTCCTGCGGGTCGACCGCCTCGCGCTTCTGGTCGAGCGTTGCGATCTCCAGATTGGTGCCGAGCCGCACCGAACCTGCGTCCGGCTTCATCTCGCCGGTCAGCATCTTCAAGAGCGTGGTCTTGCCGGCGCCGTTCGGCCCGACCAGGCCAACGCGATCGCCGCGCTGGATGCGGGTCGAAAACGCCTTGACCACGGTGAGATCGCCAAAGCTCTTTTCGATGTTTTTCGCCTCGATCACCAGCTTGCCGGACTCGGTGGCGTCGCTCGCCACCATGATCGCCGACCCTTCGGCCCCGCGATGACCGCGAAAACGCTGACGCATGGTCTGCAACTCGCCGAGCCGGCGCATGTTGCGCTTGCGCCGCGCCGTCACGCCGTAGCGCAGCCAATGCTCTTCGCGAACGATCTGGCGACCGAGCTTGTGCTGCTCGCGTTCTTCTTCCTCCAGAACCAGGTCGCGCCATTCCTCGAAATGGCCGAAGCCCTTGTCCAGCCTGCGGGTCTGGCCGCGATCGAGCCAGACCGTGGCGCGCGACACGCGTTCGAGGAAGCGGCGGTCGTGCGAGATGACGATCAGCGCCGAGGAGGTGCGGATGAGTTCTTCTTCCAGCCATTCGATGACCGAGAGGTCGAGATGGTTGGTCGGCTCATCGAGCAGCAGGATATCGGGCTCCGGCGCCATGACGCGGGCAAGGGCGGCGCGCCTCGCCTCCCCGCCCGACAGGTCGTTCGGACGTTCCTCACCCGACAGGCCGAGATGCTCCATCAGATAGCTGGCGCGGTAGGGATCGTCGGCGGGGCCAAGCCCGGCCTCGACATAGGCGCGGACAGTGGCAAAACCTTCCATGTCGGGCATCTGCGGCAGATAGCGGACGGTCGCCGAAGGCTGGCGGAACACTTCGCCGTCCTGCGGCTCGATCAGGCCGGCGGCGATCTTCAGCAGGGTCGACTTGCCGGACCCGTTGCGGCCGACCAGCGCGATCTTGTCGCCGGCCGAAGCCGTCAAGGCGGCGCCATCGAGCAGCGGCGTGCCGCCGAAGGTCAGTTTTATCCCGTCGAGGTTGAGAAGGGGCGGGGCCATGTCAGCTTTCAGGTAAGGGATAGGGATGAGCGAGCAGCATCGCGCGGCCATGGCCGAGCGCGATTTCGAGGCGGCCCCCGGTCTTGTCGGACTTGACCTCGTTGGAAATGGTCAGCGGCGAACCGAACGCCACCTTGACGTGAGCGAGCGGCCATTTGGCGCCGGTGACGGTCAGGCCGTCGAGCTCGGAAAAGCCGAGCACCGAAAACAGCGTGCCGTCGGCATAGTCGAAGCCGGCCGTTCCGCGCAGCAGGGGGATGCCTTCCTGAGCGCCGCTGGTCAAAAGCACGTCCGTTCCCGCCTCCGCCAGCCGCAGGGCGAGCGACAGATGCAGAAAAGCGTGGTCGGCGCGCTTGCCGCCAAAGGCGCCGGCCAGCACCAGGCGGGTCGCGCCGCGCTCCAGTGCCGCGGCGACGGCAAGTTCGCCATCGGTCTGGTCCTTTTCCGCCGGGAAGGTCCGACGCGGCACGGAAGCGAGATCGTCCGGCAGGTTGGCCGGCACCGAATCGAAATCACCCACCCACAGCTCCGGCACGAGACCCAGCAACCGCGCATGACCGATGCCGGCGTCGGCGGCGATGACGCGGGAGCCTTTGACCTGACGGTCGAGCCGTGGCGTACGGATGAGATCGCCGCCAAGCAGGATGGTGAATGTGCTCATATCGTGTGGCCCTTACCAGCCCGGCACGGGAAACGGAAGGCGGCAAACTCCCGCTTGCATGGCGGATCGGCCCGGCCTATGTGTCGAAACGCTCTAACGGGGTGCCGGACGCGATCTTCGCGGACCGGCTGAGAGGCAGTCTCGCCAACCCGCTGAACCTGATCCGGTTTGTACCGGCGGAGGGATTAGACGTTTCGGACAGTCCGACGCCTCAATTCCTTTCAATTCGAACGAAGGAGGCGCCGATGCGCACGCTTTTATATGCTCTTGTTTCAGCAACGGTCGTGGCCTTGTCCGGGCCCGCCTTGGCCAAGGACAAGCTCACCGTCTACACCTATGAGAGTTTCACCGCCGACTGGGGTCCGGGTCCCGTGGTGAAGAAGGAGTTCGAGGCCGAATGCGGCTGCGACGTCGACTTCGTCTCGGTCGCCGATGGCGTCGCGCTGCTCAACCGCGTCAGATTGGAAGGCACATCGACCAAGGCCGATATCGTGCTTGGCCTGGATACCAATCTCACCGCCGATGCCAAGGCGTCAGGCTTGTTCGCGCCGCATGGCGCGGTGACGGATGTCAGTGTGCCGGGCGGCTGGAGCGACGACACGTTTGTCCCCTTCGACTACGGCTATTTCGCTGTCGTCTACGACACGCAGAAGATGAAGACGCCGCCGAAGAGCCTGAAGGAGCTGATCGAAGGCAGTGCCAACGACAAGATCGTCATCCAGGACCCGCGCACCTCGACGCCAGGCCTCGGCCTGCTTCTTTGGGTCAAGTCGGTCTATGGCGACAAGGCACCCGAGGCCTGGGCCAAGCTCAAGGCCAAGGTGCTGACCGTGACGCCGGGCTGGAGCGAGGCCTATGGGCTGTTCACCAAGGGCGAGGCGCCGATGGTGCTGTCCTACACGACGTCGCCAGCCTACCACATGGTCGCCGAGAACACGGAGCGCTACCAAGCGGCCTCCTTCGAGGAGGGCGAGTATCTGCAGATCGAGGTGGCGGGTATCACCACGACAGGAGCCAAGAATCCGCTGGCGGCCAAGTTCATGGCCTTCATGACCGGGCCGAAATTCCAGGATGCCATCCCCGAGACCAACTGGATGTTCCCGGCAGGCAAGACCGACAAGCCGCTCAATCCGGCCTTCGACAAACTGGTCAAGCCGACGAAGACCTTGCTGTTCAGCCCGCAAGAGGTCGCCGCCAACCGCAAGGCCTGGGTCGATGAATGGCTGGCGGCGATGAGCAAATAGGCAGCGCGATGGCGCCGGCGCATTCCACGGATTCCCGCGTCAGTGCCGGCATTGTCGCGCTCGCTGCAATCGCGCTGCTGATCGGCGGCGCGTTTGCTGGCCTGCTTTTCGAGGGCGCCCATGATTTCTCGGGCGCCTGGGCAGCCTTCGATCCCTATCTGCTTCGCGTCATTCGCTTCACGCTCTGGCAAGCGGTCCTGTCGACGCTGCTTTCGGTCATCCCGGGGCTGTTTGTGGCGCGCGCTCTGTCGCGGCATCCACGTTTCTTCGGCCGCGCCTTCATCCTGCAGATCTTCGCCGTGCCATTGGCGCTGCCGGCCATCGTTGCAGCGCTCGGCATCCTGGCGCTTTATGGCCGTGCCGGCTATTTCGCCGGCGTGCTTGCCGTTATCGGCGGCGGAAGCTGGCCGGGCATCTATGGCCTGTCCGGCATTCTCGTCGCCCATGTCTTCTTCAACCTGCCGCTGGCGACGCGGCTGTTCCTCGAGGCGCTGCAGACCATACCGGCCGACCAATGGCGGCTGGCGAGCCAACTCGGCATGGCGGCGCGGCCGGCGTTCCGGCTGATCGAATGGCCAACGCTGCGCGCCGCACTGCCCGGCGTCGCCGGGCTTGTGTTCATGCTCTGCATCACATCCTTCACGATCGTGCTGACGCTCGGCGGCGGGCCGGCCGCGACGACGCTTGAGGTCGGCATCTACCAGGCGCTGCGCTTCGATTTCGATCCCACGCGGGCCGTTACACTGACGCTGCTGCAGATCGCCTTGACCTTTATCGTGGTGCTGGCACTGACGCGGCTAGGCGCCAATGTGGTCGGCGACACCAATTTGCCGGTCGCGCAACGCCGCCATCTTTCGGTCAATCGGAGCGAGACCTGGTTGAACGCGCTACTCATCGTCCTGGCGCTGCTGTTCGTCGTCGGGCCGATGGCGGCAACCGTGATGGCCGGATTGAGTGCCGATCTCGCCCGCTTGGCCGGCGAGGCCACTGTCCGGCAGGCAACGCTGACCAGCGCGGCGCTCGCCTTCCTGTCGGCGCTGCTTTCGGTGATGCTGTCGCTGGCGCTGACCATGGCGCGGCGGGCACTGGCGCTGAACAGCCGGACTGGCCGCAAGACACTGCTCGAACATGCCGCCGATACCGGCGCCGGCTTTGTCCTGGTCGTGCCGCCGATCGTCGTCGGCGCCGGCTGGTTCCTGTTGTTGCGCCTTGTCGGCGATGTCTTCGCCCTCGCCCCGGTCATGGTCGTCACCGTCAACGCGGTGATGGCGATGCCGTTTGCGCTCCGCGCCGTGCGTCCCGCCTATGATGCAGCGAGCGAGCGTCACGAACGGCTCTGTGCACAGCTCGGCATTGCGGGCTGGAACCGGCTGATGCTGGTCGACTGGCCGTCGCTGCGGCGACCGCTCGCCACGGCCTTCGCTTTCGCCATGGCGCTGTCGCTCGGCGATCTCGGTGTCATTGCCTTGTTCGGCAGTGATTCCGTGCAGACATTGCCCTACCTTCTTCTGGCTCGGATGGGCAGCTACCGCACCGAGGATGCCGCCGGCCTCGCACTGCTGCTCGGCCTCGTCTGTCTCGCGTTGATCGTGGCGGCGCACTGGCTGGGAAGGGAGGAGGTCCGTGATGCGTGAAAAGGCGGCCAACGGGCTCGCGAAGGGCGCGCCGGTGCGGCTGGACAAAGTGTCGTTCAGCTATGGCAGCTATGGCGAGGCGCCGCTTGTTTTCGATGTCGAGTTTGCCGCGGCGACGATCACCGCCATCATGGGGCCGAGCGGTTCGGGCAAGTCGACACTGCTCAATCTGGTCGCCGGCTTCGAGACCCCACGGTCGGGCCGCGTGCTGGTCGGCGGTGTCGATGTCAGCGCCGAGCCGGCCTCGGCGCGGCCGGTGTCGATGGTGTTCCAGGAGAACAATCTCTTCGCGCATCTTTCCGTCGAGCAGAATGTCGGGCTCGGCCGCTCGCCATCCCTGCGGCTGACCGAGGCGGACCGCGCTGCGGTCGCCGAGGCGCTTGCGCGCACCGGTCTTGCGGGCAAGGAGAAACGCCTGCCGCGCGAGCTCTCCGGGGGCGAACGCCAGCGCGTCGCCCTGGCCCGCGTGCTGGTGCGCGACCGACCGGTGTTGCTGCTCGACGAGCCCTTCGCTTCGCTCGGACCGGCTTTGCGCGACGAGATGCTGGATCTGGTTGCCGCCGTTCATGCCGAACGCGCCATGACAGTGCTGTTCGTCACCCACCAGCCGGAGGATGCACGCCGCATCGGCGAGCATATGGTGTTTGTCGACAATGGGTTGGTCGCTGCGACCGGCAAGGCTGATGATTTCTTTGCCGGGGCTGGTCCGGAGGCGTTCCGGCGCTATATCGGCGCGGGTGCCGGATATTCCACATCACGCGATGTTGCCCGGAAGCGGACATAATTTACGGTCAAACCGGCTCCAGGCGATGTGGCGTTTGCTTGCCATGACCGGGGGAGTGTGGCTAGGTCCGCCCTACCGGTCCGGCACAGGCCGTGATTTGCCTGCAGTATCCGGCGCCCGCCCCTGGGATGGGCCGCGGATACTGCAGCAGTTTGAGATATGGCACGTGAGCATTCTGAAGATCGTCCCCGATTTTCAATGTCATGTGCCGGGACCCGAAAGGAAGCCGTTCTGGCGATCGGCGCTAACACATTGGGAATGAAACCGCTGGCGCGCTTCCTCGCGCTGGCCGGCTTTGCCGTGGCGTTGGCAAGCTGCCAGATGTTCCCGCCGCCGGAGGTTCAGGAATCCGGCTTCCAGCCTTCCGACAAGCCGATCACGGTGGACAATGTCGGCGCCAACAACAAGCTCGCCGAATTGGCCAGGGCGCAGCATCCGCGCATCCTGGCGACCTATGGCGGCGAATATTCCGATCCCAAGCTCGAGCGCATGGTCGCCAAGGTGGTCGGTAGTTTGACGGTGGTGTCCGCCAACCCGACACAGACCTATCGCATCACCATTTTGAATTCGCCCAATGTCAATGCCTTCGCGCTGCCGGGCGGCTATCTCTACATCACGCGCGGCCTCCTGGCGCTGGCCAATGATTCGGCCGAGCTTGCAGCTGTCATCGCGCATGAGATGGGCCACGTCACCGCCAATCACGGCTTGCAGCGCCAGCAACTCGAGGCAGAGGAAGGCCTGGCGACCAAGGTGGTTTCCGATGTGCTCGGCGACAGCCCGACCGCCAAGGCGGCGTTGATCCGCGGCAAGCTGAGGCTCGCGCAATTCTCGCGCAACCAGGAGCTGGAAGCCGACGCCATCGGCATCAAGTCGATCGGCGAGGCCGGCTACGATCCTTTCGCCGCCGGCCGCTTCCTGCAATCAATGTCGGCCTACACGGATTTCCGCTCGATCAGCGGCGCCACCGACGCCAGCCTCGACTTCCTGGCAACGCAACCCAATACGCCGCAGCGCATCGATCTGGCGC
>NZ_RZRP01000238.1:0-7641 GCF_003997795.1 Mesorhizobium sp. M7A.F.Ca.US.005.03.2.1
GCTGGACCTCGGTGTCGCGCAAATCGGTGCTGCCGGTGTTCTCCGAACTCGACAACATCCTGTTCTATCCGGTCCAGTATGAGGGCGAGGAGAGCGAGCGCAACGTGTTCTACACGGGTGCGGCGCCGAACCAGCAGGCGATCCCGGCGGTCGACTATCTGATGAGCGAGGACGGCGGTTCGGTTAAGCGCTGGGTGCTGGAAGGCACCGACTACGTCTATCCGCGCACCACCAACAAGATCCTCGAGGCCTATCTGAAGGCCAAGGGTGTGGCGGCTGAAGACATCATGGTCAATTACACGCCGTTCGGCTTCTCCGACTGGCAGACCGAGGTTTCGGCGATCAAGAAGTTCGGTTCGGCCGGCAAGAAGACCGCCGTCGTCTCGACCGTCAACGGCGACGCCAACGTGCCGTTCTACAAGGAACTCGGCAACCAGGGCATCAAGGCCGAGGACATTCCGGTCATGGCCTTCTCGGTCGGCGAGGAAGAGCTTGCAGGTCTCGACACCGCGCCGCTGGTCGGCCATCTCGCCGCCTGGAACTATTTCGAGAGCATCGATACGCCCGAGAACAAGAAGTTCATCGCCGACTGGCACAAGTTCATCAAGAACGACAAGCGCACCACCAACGACCCGATGGAGGCCCATTATATCGGCTTCAACATGTGGGTGAAGGCGGTCGAGAAGGCCGGCACCACCGATCCGGACAAGGTCATCGACGCCATGATCGGCGTGTCGGTGCCGAACCTGACCGGCGGCTATTCGACGATGATGCCGAACCACCACATCACCAAGCCGGTGCTGATCGGCGAAATCCAGGCCGACGGCCAGTTCGAGACCGTGTCGCGCACGCCGGGCCTGGTGATGGGCGACGAATGGTCCGACTATCTGCCTGATTCCAAGGACCTGATCTCGGATTGGCGCGCGCCTCTGTCCTGCGGCAACTTTAATGTTGCCACCGGCAAGTGCGGCGGCAAGGGCACGAACTGATCCCTCCCAGGGCTGACCCAGTCAGACCGCGCGCGTCCGGACGGCTTCCTCCGCCGTCCGGACGCCCACTTCAACCTTCAGGGGTTACCAGAAACCGATGACCTTAATCCGCACGGGTTTGATGCTGTTGTTCCTGCTGGCGACACTGTCGTCATCGGGCGCTGGCGAAACCGATCTGCGCGGCATCATCGCCAAATTCGCCACGGCCAAGGGCTTTTCCGAGATCGGAGCCGTCGTCCACGAACTGGCAGCCGCTGGCGACCCGGCGGTGGAGCGGCCGCTTGCGGCACTTGCCGACGGCAACCTCTATGTCCGCAAGGCCGATTCCCTGGTGTTTGTCGGCAAGGAAGCGGGCGAGAGCGTCCAGCTTTCCGACCCGTTGAGCGGGGAGGCATCGGGTGAGGCGGCCAAGGACGGCATCACCAAGATCAAGGTCAACAACACGCTGCGTCGCGTCATCCGCGATGCGTTGGGCACGCTGACGCTCGGCGCCAAGGATCCGGCTGTTCGCATCGCCGCCGCCGACACCATGTTCAAGACACCTGACGCCGCAAATATCGCCCCCTCGATACGGCGATCGCCGGTGAGGCCGTGGCCAGCGTCAAGGCTCTGCTCGAACAGGCCCGTGCCGCGTCAGTTCTTGTCTCGGATCGGCCCGAAGCCGACAAGCTCGCCGCCATCGCGCTTATCGGGGCACGGGGCGATCGCGATGCTGTTTCGCTGCTCACTTCGGTCGTGGCGAATTCCACCGACGCGGTTAGGCAAGCGGCGACAGCCGCGATCGCCAACATCAATTCGACGCTGGCCTTCTGGGACGCCGGGCAGAACGTCTGGTACGGCATCTCGCTGGGCTCGGTGCTGCTGCTGGCGGCAATCGGCCTCGCCATCACGTTCGGCGTCATGGGCGTCATCAACATGGCGCATGGCGAGATGGTAATGCTCGGCGCCTACACGACCTTCGTCGTCCAGCAGGTGATCCGTACATCCTTCCCGGACCTGTTCGACTGGTCGCTGGTCATCGCACTGCCGCTCGCGTTTCTCGTCGCGGCCCTGGTTGGCCTGATCATCGAGCGCGGTGTCATCCGCTTCCTCTATGGCCGGCCGCTTGAAACGCTGCTGGCGACATGGGGCGTCTCGCTGATCCTGCAACAGGCCGTGCGCTCAATCTTCGGGCCGACCAACCAAGAGGTCGGCAACCCATCCTGGATGTCGGGCTCGTTCAATGTCGGACAGTTGGCGATCACCTGGAACCGCCTGTGGATCCTGGTTTTCGCGCTCGCTGTCTTCGGCATCCTGCTCTACGTGATGAAGCGCACGCCCTGGGGCCTGCAGATGCGCGCCGTCACCGCCAACCGGCGCATGGCTGCCTCGATGGGCATCAGGACGCCGTGGGTCGACGCGCTGACCTTCGCGCTCGGCTCCGGCATTGCCGGCATTGCCGGCGTCGCGCTGAGCCAGATCGACAACGTCTCGCCCAATCTCGGCCGCGGGTACATCATCGACAGCTTCATGGTCGTTGTCTTCGGCGGCGTCGGTAATCTGTGGGGCACGCTGGTCGGCGCCTTCTCGCTCGGCATCGTCAACAAGTTCCTCGAGCCTTATGCGGGCGCGGTGCTCGGCAAGATCGTCGTGCTGGTGCTGATCATCCTGTTCATCCAGAAACGCCCGCGCGGCCTGTTCGCGCTCAAGGGGAGGGCGGTGGAAGCATGATCACGGGACGCTTCTTTGCCGCCGGCGCGGACCGCCGCATCGCCATTACGATCTCCATCCTGCTGGCGGTGGCCGTCATCGTGCCGTTGCTCAACCTTGCGGTGTCTCCTACCAGCGCCTTCTACATCCCATCCTACATCGTCGCGCTGACCGGCAAATATCTCTGCTATGCGCTGCTTGCCTTGGCGCTCGACCTGGTCTGGGGCTATTGCGGCATCCTTTCGCTCGGCCACGGCGCCTTCTTCGCGCTCGGCGGCTATGCAATGGGCATGTATCTGATGCGTCAGATCGGCTCGCGCGGCGTCTATGGCAATCCCGTCCTGCCCGACTTCATGGTGTTCCTGAACTACAAGGAACTGCCATGGTTCTGGTATGGCTTCGACCATTTCTGGTTCGCCGGCCTCATGGTGCTCGCGGTGCCTGGCCTGCTGGCTTTCGTCTTCGGCTGGTTCGCCTTCCGCAGCCGCGTCACCGGCGTTTATCTCTCCATCATTACCCAGGCGATGACGTATGCGCTGCTGCTTGCCTTTTTCCGCAACGATATGGGGTTCGGCGGCAACAACGGCCTGACCGATTTCAAGGATATTCTGGGCTTCAACGTGCAGGCCGACGCGACGCGCTCGGCGCTGTTTGCCGCCAGCGCGGTGATGCTGGCACTTGCCGTCTTCGTCACCTGGGCGATCGTCGGCTCAAAATACGGCAAGCTCTTGATGGCGGTACGCGATGCCGAGAGCCGCACGCGCTTTCTCGGCTGGCGGGCGGAGAACGTGAAACTGTTCGCCTTCACCGTCTCGGCCGTCATGGCCGGCATAGCCGGTGCGCTCTACGTGCCGCAGGTCGGCATCATCAACCCTGGTGAATTCGAGCCGGCCAATTCGATTGAAGTCGTCGTCTGGGCGGCTGTCGGCGGGCGCGGCACCATTGTCGGGCCGATCATCGGTGCGTTGCTGGTCAATGCCGGAAAATCCTGGTTCACCGGCGTACTGCCGGAGTTCTGGCTGTTTGCACTGGGTGGACTATTCGTCGCCGTCACGCTTTTGCTGCCCAAGGGCATCATCGGCATGTGGGACAGCTGGCGCGGCAACGCCAAGGCGTTGCGAGCTGCTTCGATTGCCGAGGAAGCCGGCACCGATGCCGATGTCTCGCCGCCGGCGAAAATCGTTCGCAGTGAAGCAAGAAAGCCAGGTGACTGGTCCGCCAGCAACCCCGAACCACAGCCGGCGGAGTGAGCGACCATGTCAAAGTCGAACACGATCCTTTATCTCGACGGCGTCTCGGTCTCCTTCGACGGCTTTCGCGCCATCAACAATCTGTCGCTGGTGCTCGACAAGGGCGAGATGCGCGCCATCATCGGCCCCAACGGCGCCGGCAAGACGACGATGATGGACATCGTCACCGGCAAGACGCGGCCCGACGAGGGCGAAGTGTTCTTCGACGGCCAAGTCGATCTGACCAAGCACGACGAGGCCGAGATCGCAATGATGGGCATTGGCCGTAAATTTCAGAAGCCGACCGTCTTCGAAAGCCACACGATCGAGGAAAACCTGATGCTGGCGCTGAAGGGTCCTCGCTCGATCTTCCCGGCGCTGTTTCACCGCCGCTCGGCCGCCGAGACGCGGCAGATCGATGACATCCTCGGCATCATCCGGCTTGGCGACAAGCGTGACGAACTGGCGGCCAATCTCAGCCATGGGCAAAAGCAGTGGCTGGAGATCGGCATGCTCTTGGCGCAGGACCCGAAACTGCTTCTGGTTGACGAGCCGGTCGCCGGCATGACCGATGCCGAGACCGAGGAAACCGCGCGGCTGCTCAAGGATATCGCCCGCGACCATTCGGTCATCGTCGTCGAGCACGACATGCATTTCGTGCGCGAGCTCGGCGTCAAGGTCACCTGCCTGCACGAGGGCTCGGTGCTCTCGGAAGGCACACTCGATTTCGTGTCGGCCGACGAGCGTGTCGTCGAAGTCTATCTGGGGAGATGAGCATGGTCTGGCGGGTTCAGTTCCATCACTTCGATCTGTCGTTTCTCAGGTTCTGGAGACGGCGCTGACATGCTCGAAGTTTCCAATGCCACGCTGCACTACGGCGCCGCCCAGGCGCTGCGCGGCGTATCGCTGAAGGCGGGCGCCGGCAAGATCACCTGCGTGCTCGGCCGCAACGGCGTCGGCAAGACCAGTTTGATGAGATCGATCGTCGGCCACCACCGGCTGACGAGCGGAAGCGTTGCCTTCGAGGGGAAGGCGCTCGACCGGAGCGCGGCGTATGACCGCGCCCGGTCGGGCATCGCATTCGTACCGCAGGGCAGGGAGGTCTTTCCGCTGCTCACCGTGCGGGAGAACCTGGAATCAGGCTTTGCGCCGCTGAGGCGAGCCGACCGCAACATTCCGGCGCATGTCTTCGAATTGTTCCCTGTGCTGAAGCAGATGCTCGGCCGTCGCGGCGGCGATCTTTCCGGCGGCCAGCAGCAACAGCTCGCCATCGGGCGGGCGCTGGTGATGCGGCCGAAACTGCTCGTGCTCGATGAACCGACCGAGGGCATACAGCCGTCGATCATTAAGGACATCGGCCGCGCCATCCGCTATCTGCGCGACCAGGCGGGCATCGCCGTGCTTTTGGTCGAACAATATCTCGATTTCTGCCGCGAGCTCGCCGACGAGGTCAACATCATGGACCGGGGCGTGATCGTCCATACCGGCCCGGCTGAAGATTTAGACCGGGCTGATGTGCGGAAGTTCCTTACCGTCTAGAATTGGCGGTGAACTTCAGTTGGCGATCCGAAGTTCTTGCCAAGTCCAATATTTCTCCATCCGATCACCTGCGTCTCTGGCACGCTCAATATCGCGTGCTAGTCTTTTCCATGGCTTTGTGAGTCGGCCGCTTCCGTATCAGTCTGGTTATCGCAGATCGAGGACCACGGCCAATGCCGGGCAAGTTTCACGCAAGCAAGGCTGCCTAGCTTCCCTCCTGCGATCTCTGTCGTTCAAACGCGTTTGGGCACACAGGCTAAAGGACAGCCATGGAACGTTACGTCGAGGATTACCAGAAGCGGCGGCTTACCGAACGCGTCGACATCATCGCTGCCATCAATATCTTGAGATCACAGGGCTGCGACTACGACGATCTGATCGAGGAGATCACCAAGGTCTTCTATGTCGATCTCGATACCTTCAATGAGATTGTCATGGCGGCCTAGGAGCCGCATTCGTCTCCCCACGATCAGAGGCCGGTGTTGCGCGATTAGCTTGCGCGCCTGAACGGAGACGCGGTGACGCGGTTACGGCCTCCGCGCTTGGCGTCGTAGAGCGCCTTGTCGGCGGCGTTGAGCACCTTGTCGAAGCCGAGGCCTTCCTTGGTGCCGAAAGCAAATCCGGCACTGACGGTGCATATCAGCGAGCCTGTCTCGGTTTCGATGCGGTGCGCGGCGAAAGCTGCCCGTATGGCCTCGGCGGTGGCCTCCACCGTTTCGGGCAAGGTCCGCTTCAGCACCAGCGCGAACTCCTCGCCGCCCATGCGCGCGGCGACGTCGGCCGGGCGGCGATTGCTGGCGAGTTCCCGTGCAAACACCCTCAGCACTTCATCACCGGCGGCGTGGCCGAATTCGTCGTTGATGGCCTTGAAGTTGTCGAGATCGAAGACGACCACCGCCGTGAAGGCGCCGACCGGCGCATCGCCGTGCAGGTCGAACAGGGCGCGGCGGTTGAGCAGGCCGGTCAGCGGGTCGGTCAGGGCATTGTGGCGGTGATGCCGGGCCAAGCGTCCCTGATTCAGGGCCAGGGAAAGCGCTCCAATCCCGGTCATGCTGGCGATGACGATGATGAGGCTCAGTTCCTCGGCCCAGTTGCTTGGCGCATGTCCAAGGACCAGCTTTCCATCCAAGGCTAAAACCATGGCGCAGAGAGCGAAGGATGCGGCCGTGGCAGAATAGAGCGCGGTGATACCGATCGTCAGGGCAGGGGCTTCGTCGCGGCCCTTCCAGTATTCGACCGCCGTTGCGAACAGAAGCAAGGCGGCGAAGGCATTTTCGAACATGAAGCCCAGCCCGTCATAGCCTAGAGCCATGGGAGGCAACGTCACGGCCAGCGAAATGGCGCTGCCAAGTACAGTTCGGGGCACTGGCGAGCCGCCGGTTCTAAACTGGTAGGCCGCGCCCAGCATTGTCGAGAAACCGAGCAGGAGGAAAGCCAGCGTGGCGATGCCCAGCAGGCGCCCGGGCATGTCGATATAAGCGTCATAGACAAAAATATCGCCGACCACGAACACCAGGCTGATCGCCCATGTCAGCAGGAATTTCTCCGAGCGAGCGGTCAGCCACATGCCGAACAATGTCAGGCTCAGGCAGGCCGCGGAAAAACCGACAGCCAGGAGAAGTGAAGTGTAGTCGAGCGACATGCCCCTCGTCCTTGCCCGTGGCGGCCCAGATCTGCGACTGGTCTGGCTGGATTCATGCAGCAAGGAGGTATCGATAAGGTTACGACGGTGGCGAAGATGCCATGATTCCGCTGCGTCAGGGCACCGGTTGACCCTGGTCCACTCGCTTCATCAGTGCCATGGCGCCGAACGGCGCGCGCACCTTGCCCTCGGTGATGAAGTAAACGAACACGTCGCGCGGCTTGACCGGCGCATCGGTGGCGGGGTCGGCGCGCCGCAGGTCGGCCGGCTGCTTGCCTTGCGCCCAGGTCTTTACCCGCGCGGCCCATTCATCGAGGCCTTTCGGCGTATAGCAGTCGGGATTGTCATCGCTGCCGGTCTGCAGTCGGGCGTAGACGAAATCGGCGGTGATGTCGGCGATATCAGGATATTTGGCATGGTCGGCGTAGACGATCGCGGCCTTGTATTTTCGGGCAAGTGCTGCGAATTCCGGCACGACAAAACTGTCGTTGCGGACTTCGAGCGCATGGCGCAGCGCAACGCCGTCCTGCTTTTCCGGTAGCAGCTTCAGGAA
>NZ_RZRP01000239.1:0-7622 GCF_003997795.1 Mesorhizobium sp. M7A.F.Ca.US.005.03.2.1
GGATGGGGGAACCATTCCCTTACTGGAGGAGTTTCGAAGCCGACACAGGATTTTGAGACGATGACCCGCAACACGGGCGAAAAGGCAGAAGGGCTGGCCATCGAGGTCAGGCGCCAGTTGGGTGCCGAGGCGGTGACCCGCTTTCTACGCACCTTGCCGGCCTTCCGCACCGAGGCCGACATTCCCGACCGGCTCCGAGAACTGCTCGACCGCCTCGATGGGGCGGAGCGCGGTGACATCGGCTGGCGCCGGCGTTAACGCAACAATCGATCTTGGCAGCAAACCTCCTATCGGCAATAGCCGGGGAGAGCCGAACCATCTAAGGATAGATGTGTTGTGGTTCAAAATGGAGGACGTAGTGGGCAAGGTTTCGATCACCTCATCGCTGATGGCGCTTGTCGGCCTCGGCGCCATCACCTTGGCGGCTTTTCCGGCACAAGCAGACAATCTGCAGCTGCAATTGGGCAAACATGGCCCGCGGCTGAAGCTCATGGAAGATTGCGACCCCGCCTATGACGATTGCGAAGGCCCCCGTCGCGACGACCGGCGCGACCGCCGTCAACGAGGCTGCACGGAGGACCGGGCCCTCGACAAGGCAGACCGAATGGGCATCCGCCGCGCAAGGATAGAGTCCGTCGGCCGCCGGGAGATCACAGTCCGCGGCAGACAGGGTGGCGACCGCGTGCGCGTGACTTTTGGCACCGAGCGCGGCTGTCCCATCCTCGATCGCGAATAGCGATCGACCCCAGCGGAAAACCGACGCTCAGAATCATCAGCAGGTCGAACCGGCGGTTGGCAGGCTCGACCGCCGGGCCACGCGACAATTACGCACAGTAATTTTGCGTGATGTCGCCTTGCGGCGGCGAGGCACCCCGCCTATGCTTCCTGATGAACATGATTTCCCCTGAGACGGTCGCCAACAGCAAGCGCGCCTGGCTGAAGATTCTCGCCCGCTACAAGAAGCCTGACAGGCGGCGCAGCACCGTCGAACTCGCCATCACTCTCATTCCATTCGCCATACTCTGGGGCCTGTCCTCGGCGGCCTATGCCTATGGCCATTGGTGGGGACTGATCCTCATCCTTCCCGCGGCCGGGTTTCTGGTGCGCATCTTCATGATCCAGCACGATTGCGGCCACGGCTCCTTCTTCGCCAATCGCTACGCGGACGACTGGATCGGCCGCGCGCTCGGCATCCTGACGCTGACGCCCTACGATTGCTGGCGGCGCGCCCACGCGACCCACCACGCCAGCGCCGGCAATCTTGACGAACGCGGCATGGGCGACATCCGGACGCTGACCGTTGCAGAATACCGGCAGATGTCGTGGCGAGGCCGCCTTGCCTATCGTCTCTATCGCCACCCGCTGGTGATGTTCGGGCTCGGTCCGATCTGGCTGTTCATCTTCGAGCAAAGGCTGCCCGTCGGCATGATGCGCGGCGGCCTGACCCCTTGGGTGTCGTCGATGACCACCAATCTTGGCATCGCGGTCGCAGCAGCCATCCTCATTTGGTTCGTCGGTCCCGGCGCGTTCCTGGTGGTCCACCTGCCGATCGTCATCCTCGCCGGTTCGGCCGGCATCTGGCTGTTCTATGTCCAGCACCAGTTCGAGGAAACGGAATGGGCGAAGGATGTCGACTGGGAATTCCAGCACGCTGCCTTGCACGGATCGTCCTATTACGACCTCCCGCCGGTGCTGAACTGGTTCACCGGCAACATCGGTGTCCATCACGTCCATCACCTCTCCGCCAAGGTGCCGTGCTACCGGTTGCAGGAAGTGCTGCGGGATTATCCCGAGCTGCGCGACATCGGCCGTGTCACGCTGCTGGAAAGCCTGCGCTGCGTTAAACTGGCGTTGTGGGACGAGAACCGCCGCAAGCTGGTGTCGTTCCGCGAGGCACGGGCGGCGGCTTAAGCAATTCCAGCAGAAGTGGTGAACGGTTTCCAGGGAAAGCGCGTAGCGTTTTCCCTGGGGCAATTGCGTCAAACCAAGAAAAGTAAAACGACCGCCAGTCTATAGGCACCGCGCCTGGAGCTCCTATCAGGCAGCCCTGATCATGTCGGCGGCCTTTTCGGCGATCATGATGGTTGGCGCATTGGTGTTGCCACCAATCAGTGTCGGCATCACCGAGGCGTCGACGACACGCAAGGCTTCAAGCCCGCGCACCTTGAGTTGCGGATCGACCACCGCCATCTCGTCGACCCCCATCCGACAGGAGCCGACCGGGTGATAGACCGTGTCGGCGCGGGTACGGATATGGGTCATCAGATCGGCATCGCTTGGCTCGCCGGCGATGTGCATTTCCTTGTGCCGGTAGCGCGTCAGCGCCGGTGAAGCCAGCACCTGCCGGGTGATCCTCACGCCTTTCAACAGCAGCTCCGCATCGCGCTGGTCGCCGAGAAAGCGCGGATCGATGCGCGGCGCGGCAAGTGGATCGGCACTGGCCAGCCCAACCTCGCCACGCGAGTGCGGCCGCAATATGCAGACATGACAGGAGAAGCCGAAGCCGTAGTGCAGCGTGCGCGCATGGTTTTCGACCAGCCCGATGACGAATTGCAGCTGCAGGTCAGGGCGCTCAAGCGCCGGGTCGGATTTGACGAAAGCGCCGCTCTCGGCCGCCGGCGAGGCGATCAGCCCGGTCCCATCCCGCCGCCACTGCGCGATATGCCGTAGGAAACCCAACGCGCCGCGCGGGCTCATGCCAAGCATATCGGTGTCCTTCGATCTCCAGCCGACGATGAAATCGAGGTGGTCCTGCAGGTTCTTGCCGACGCCCGGCAGTTCGTGGACGACGGGAACGCCATGCACGGCAAGTTCGGCCGCCGGGCCGATACCCGACAGCAACAGAAGCTGCGGCGAACCGAAGGCACCGCCACACAGGATCACCTCGCACGACGCCTGCGCCACTGCCTCGCCTTTGCGTGTCCGGTAGCGGATACCGGTGGCCCGCTTGCCGTCAAGGACGATGCGTGTGGCGTGCGCCCGCGTGATCACGGTCAGATTGGTCCGCTGCATCACCGGATGGAGATAGGCGGCGGCAGTCGATCAGCGCTCGCCATTACGGGCGCCACCGGCAAATTGGGTCACCTGGAAATAGCCGGCGCCCTCTTGTTCCGGTCCGTTGAAATCGTCCGAGGCGCGAATCTGGTTTTCGGCACAAGCCTCTATGAAGGCCTTGGCGATTGGCCTCGGCGAGCGCTGGTTCGACACTTTCAGCGGGCCGTCCCCGCCATGCAGGGCATCAGTGCCGCGCTCATTGCCTTCGGCGCGCCGGAAATAGGGCAGCACCTCATCCCACGACCAGCCCTCACAGCCCAGATCGGCCCATTCGTCATAGTCGCTGCGATGGCCTCTGACATAGAGCATCGCATTGATGGCGCTGGAGCCGCCCAGCGCCTTGCCGCGCGGCTGGTAGCCGTTGCGGCCGCCAAGACCTTGCTGCGGCACGGTTTCGAAGGCCCAGTTGTTGATCCTGGGCCGGCCGGAAAGCATACCGATAATGCCAGCCGGAGCGCGGATCAGCATATCCCTGCCCTCGCCGCCAGCTTCGATCAGGCAGACCGTTTTCGAGGGATCTTCCGAAAGCCGTGCGGCAAGCGCACAGCCGGCGGACCCACCGCCGGCTATGACATAGTCGTAACGCATGAAGACCCCTCCCCGATCATTCCGGATTTTCCATCCGGAAGCTCAAGAGAAGGCTTGAACAGGGGGCGTTGTAAAGACGCGCGGAATTACCGCAACGTCAGCTGCTGCGAACGCGCCGCCAGGAGTATTTCGGGCCTTTTGGTTCCGGCACGGCGGCTGGCTGGTAGTAGAGCCCCAATCCGCCGGTGCGGCCCTCCTCCAGACGCTTCAACAGCACGGGGTTCGATATCTCGAACTCGTCGAAGCCCAGGCGCAGCATATGCGGCAGTTGGTCGACCAGTACCTGGCCCGTGGCGCGAACGGCACCTTCGAAATGGTAGCGGCCGCGCAGCAGTTCTCCCTTGGAGAAGGAGCGGCCGTCGCTGAAGGCCGGAAAGGCCAGCGCCACCAGCGACAGCTGGTCGAGCAGGTCGGCGATCTTCTCGAGCTGATCACCCGGCTGCAGCAGGACGCCGAGCCGTTCCTTGGCCGAGCGGCGCACCTCCGGATCGAGATCGAGGAAGACTTGCAACGGCAGGATGAAGCGGCCGTTGCCGGACAGCGCATCGGCGCTTTCGGCATGCGTCCACTCATCCTCCTGAAAACCCGCAGGGGTCCAGAGCCGGGTCTCCGGTGTCGTCGGTCCAGTCATCAAAAAGTTCCTAAACAGTCAAACGAAACCAAGGATGTGTTGAGATTCAGGTCAGGCTGCGCCGAAAATGGCGGCTTCCGAGAACCGGAGCGGAGCATACTTGAAGTACGTGAGCACCGGAAGCGCAGGAAGCCGCCGTTTGCAGGCCAGCCTTACCTGAATATCAGCATATCCTAAAGGGATGCGTCGGTCAGCGACTTCTCCAGCCCCGACAGGTGAATGCCGCACTCGGTCTTGGCATGACCGGCCCAGCGGCCGCTGCGCGCGTCCTCGCCCGGCTGCACCGGCTGCGTGCACGGGAAGCAGCCGATCGACAGATAGCCATAAGCGACCAGCGGATTTTCGCGCAGCGCATGCGCGCGCATATAGTCGGCCTGGTCCGATGTCGTCCAATGCGCCAGCGGATTGATGCGGATGCGCGGCCCGACCGCCTCGAACACCGGCAGCGCTGCCCGCGTCGCGGCCTGAAAACGCTTGCGGCCAGTGAGCCAGGCACGAAATGGCGCGACACCGCGCGCCAGCGGCTCCACCTTGCGCACGTCGCAGCAGGCATCGGTATCGCTTTGGTGCAGATTGCCCGTCGGATCGATCCGTTCGAGTGCTGCTTCCTCGGGTTTGATCACCCTTATGTTGGTCAGCCCGAAATCGGCGGCAAGCGCATCGCGATAGCCGAGCGTCTCCTCGAAATGCTTGCCGGTGTCGAGGAAGATGACCGGCAGCGTCCGGTCGATCTTGGCGATCATGTGCAGCAGCACGGCCGAATCCGCGCCGAACGACGACACCGCCGCGATCTCGTCGAGGAACAGTTCGCGGGCCGAGCGTTCGATGATCTCGAGCGGCTTCAGATGACCATAGAGCGCATCGAGCCCCGCCGCTTTGGCGGCGATGCCGTCATCGACGTCTCCAATACGGTCAAGCGGCCTTGGCTTCGCCAGCATAGAGCGCCTCCTTGAACGGCGCGGGACCGACTCGGCGGTAGGCGTCGATGAATTTCTCTTGTGGGTCGAGCCGAAGGCCGAGATAGGTCTCGACGATCTGTTCGATGGCGTCGGTGATCTCTTCCGAAGAGAAGCCGCGGCCGATGATCTCGCCGACCGAGGTGTTCTCGTCGGCCGAGCCGCCCAGCGTCACCTGATAGAGTTCGGAGCCCTTCTTCTCGACGCCGAGGATGCCGATGTGGCCGACATGGTGATGACCGCAGGCGTTGATGCAGCCGGAGATCTTCAGCTTCAGTTCGCCGATCTCGCGCTGCCGCTCAAGCGAGGCGAAGCGGCGCGAGATTTCCTGCGCGATCGGGATCGAGCGCGCCGTGGCCAGCGCGCAGTAGTCGAGGCCCGGGCAAGCGATGATGTCCGATATCAGGTTGGAATTGGCCGTCGCCAGGCCGATGCCGACCAGCGCATCATAGACCGCCTTGAGGTCGGCGCGGGCCACATGCGGCAGGATCAGGTTCTGCTCATGGCTGACACGCAGCTCGTCAAAGCCATATGTCTCGGCGATGTCGGCGATTGCGTCCATCTGGCTGTCCGAGGCGTCGCCGGGCACCTCGCCGATGCCCTTCAGCGAGATCGTCACAGCCGCATAATCGGGATGGCGGTGCGTCACGACATTCTGGTCGAGCCACTCCGAGAACCCCTTGGAATCGAGCCGCGCCAGCTTGACCGCCTGGTCGCCTTCCGGCCGCTCAGCGAGTGCCGGTGGCGCGAAATAGGCCTCGATGGCGCGGATATCGGCTTCCGGCAGCTTCAGCTGGGCGTCTTTCAACTCTTGCCACTCGGCCTCGATTTGGCGGGTGATCTCCTCGACGCCGGTCTCATGGACGAGGATCTTGATGCGCGCCTTGTACTTGTTGTCGCGGCGGCCATAGAGGTTGTAAACGCGCAGGATCGCCGTGCAGTAGGACAAAAGGTCGGCTTCCGGCAGGAAGTCGCGAATCTTGCGGGCAACCATTGGCGTGCGGCCCTGGCCGCCGCCGATATAGACGGCGAAACCGAGTTCGCCGGCGGCGTTCTTCCTCAGGTGCAGGCCGATGTCGTGGGTCTGGATGGCGGCGCGGTCGCGCTCGGCCCCCGTCACCGCGATCTTGAACTTGCGCGGCAGGAACGAGAATTCCGGATGCACCGACGACCACTGGCGCAGGATTTCCGCGTAGGGACGCGGATCGGCGACCTCGTCGGCGGCAGCGCCGGCGAAGTGGTCGGCGGTGACGTTGCGAATGCAATTGCCGCTGGTCTGGATGGCGTGCATCTCGACGCTTGCGAGATCGGCCAGGATCGCCGGAATGTCCGACAGCGCCGGCCAGTTGAACTGGATGTTCTGGCGCGTGGTGAAATGGCCGTAGCCCTTGTCGTATTTGCGGGCGATGTGGCCGAGCATGCGCAACTGCTTGCCGTTCAGCGTGCCATAGGGCACCGCGATGCGCAGCATGTAGGCATGCAGCTGCAGATAGACGCCGTTCATCAGCCTCAATGGCCGGAACTGGTCCTCGGTGATCTCGCCGGCAAGACGGCGCTGCACCTGGTCGCTGAACTCGGCGACGCGGGCCTGGACAAAATCGTGGTCGAACTCATCGTAACGGTACATGCTTGGTCTTTCAGGGCGCGTCCGCCCATGCCTGGTGTCTTGGTTATGCTGCCCGCGCAGCCTGCTTGCCGAGATCGTTGCGGATGGTCGGGCCGGCGGCGCGGATCTTCTCGCGCAGCCGCACCGGTTGGACGACGCCGTTGACGACTTCGGCGTCGATCAAATTGACGTCGACCACTTCGTTGGCGGCATAGGCCTTGGCGCCGATCGCCTCGAGCCTGTCATCGGCTGCCTTGTCATGGGCGAGGTCGGCATGATCCACCGTCTCGGCCCAGCCGCCATCGGCGTACCAGACGGCGATGCCGTCGGTGAGGCGGTTGGCGGTCAGTATCTTCATTGCTGAACTCCTTCGGCGACCGAACTGGACGCGCCTTCATGCCTGTGTGCCGCCAGCGGCTCGGACCGTTCAAAGTTGGCGCCGGCGACCGCATCGCCGATGATGGTCATGACTGGGCCGGAAAGATCGGCGCGCGCTTCCAGCGACGGCAGGTCGGCAAGCGTGCCGTGGAAGCGCCGCCGGTTGGCGAGGCTGGCATTCTCGACCACGGCCACCGCAGTGTCCGGCGACAGACCGGCCTCGATCAGCCGTCCGGCAACCTCGGCCGCCACCGAGCGGCCCATATAGACGGCGACGGTGGCGCCCGAAATCGCGAGCTTGGCCCAGTCGGGCAGCGAATTGCCCTTGAGGTCGTGGCCGGTGGTGAACACCATCGACGAGGAGACACCGCGCACGGTCAGCGGCAGTTCGCAATCGTCGGCGGCGGCA
>NZ_RZRP01000023.1:0-20223 GCF_003997795.1 Mesorhizobium sp. M7A.F.Ca.US.005.03.2.1
GCCGAATCCCTCGGTGCCATGGTCGAAGCGCTGGGCGGCGAGCGCAAGGCCGCGATCGGCAGGGAATTGACCAAGACCTTCGAGGAGATGCGAACCGGCACGCTGCAGGCGCTGGCCGACCACTATGCCGCGGCCGATACGCCGAAGGGCGAGATCGTCGTCTGCGTCGCTCCGGCCGAGGCCAGGGTCGACGAACCCGCCGACATCGACCGTCTGCTTCTGTCGCTTGCCGCCGAAATGCCGGCCTCCAAGGCGGCGGCGGAAGCCGCGAAGATGACCGGCGGCCAGAAACAGGCGCTCTATCGGCGATTGCTGGAGCTCAAGGATGCTTCGGGAGAAAGCGGCGGTGGCTGAACGCCCGAGCGCCAGCCGCCAGAAAGCCTATCGGCGCGGCCATCGCGGCGAATGGCTGGCGTCGGTAGCGCTGATGCTGAAAGGCTATCGCATTCTCGCCCGCCGCCATCGCACGCGCTTCGGCGAGATCGACCTGATCGCGCGGCGCGGCGATCTGGTGCTGTTCGTCGAAGTCAAGGCGCGCCGGTCGCTGATGGAAGCCATGGAGGCGATCGGTCACGAATCGGAACGTCGAATAGAAGGCGCGGCCGACATCTGGCTGTCGCGCCAAGCGGACTACGGCAGACTGTCGATGCGCTTCGACATGGTCGCGGTGCTGCCCTGGCGCTGGCCGGTGCATGTCGAGAACGCGTTTTATGGGAAGAGTTAGAGGGGGCAGCCCTCCTTCATTCGTCATCCACGGGCGGAGCCCGTGGATGACGAAGCGTGAGGGCCGCTACGCGGAACACTCCTCACCCCCAGATCATCAACGCCACCAACCCGACACCGCCCACCACCAGCCGCCACCAGCCGAACAGCGAGTAACCCTTGCGCGAGACGTAATCGAGCAGGAAGCGCACGACGATGAGCGCCGTGACGAAGGCGGCGACGAAGCCGACGGCGATGATCGGCAGGTCGGCGCTGCTCAGCACGTTGCGGTTCTTGAACAGGTCGAAGGCGAAGGCGCCGACCATGGTCGGGATTGCAAGGAAGAAGGAAAATTCAGCGGCCGCGCGCTTATCGACGCCCAAAAGCAGGGCGCCGACGATGGTCGAGCCCGAACGCGATGTGCCGGGAATGAGCGACAGGCACTGGAATAGCCCGATCTGCAGGTAAAGCCGGTTCGGGAAGCGCTCGACATCGCGATAAACCGGCTTGAGGTTCATGCGGTCGACCACCAGCAGCACGACGCCGCCGATAATTAGCATGATGCAGATCAGCCTCGGCGATTCGAACAGCACCGTCTTTATGAAATCATGCGCCAGCGCGCCGATGAATGCCGCCGGCAGGAAGGCGATGAGGATGCCGATGACGAAATGCCTGGTCAGTCGGTCGTGCGGCAGTTCGAGCAGCATTTTCCAGAGGCGGCGGAAATAAACGCTGAGGATCGCCAGGATGGCGCCGAGCTGGATCAGGATCTCGAAGGCCTTGCCGGTCGAGTGGAAGCCGAGGAAATGGCCAGCGAGCAGGATATGGCCGGTCGAGGACACCGGGATGAACTCGGTCAGCCCCTCCAGCAGGCCGAGCAGCAGGGCTTCGACGATGGTCTGGCTTTCCATGGCTACCTCGGCATTGGCGTGACGGCTGACAGAAGGGCTTGCTTGTCATGGCGTTGAAGTCCCCCTATAGGTCGCAACACCCTGACGGCCCGCTAACCGGGCGGCCAAGACTTACCGGTGCGCCCTGCGATTCGCCAGTGCGCTTTATCATCGCGGAACCATGCTGACGCTTTTCCACCACCCCATGTTCGCCACCTGTCGCTTCGTCCGCCTCGCTTTCGGAGAGTATGGCGAGGAGCTGGCCCTGATCGAGGAAAAGCCGTGGACCCGGCGCAAGGAGTTCCTGGCGCTGAACCCGGCCGGCACGCTGCCGATCCTGCTGGCCGAAGGCGACGTGCCGATCATCGGCGCGACGGTCATATCGGAATATCTCGATGAAACGCGCGGCGTGCTGAAGCGCGACAAGCGGCTGTTCGCCGAGGACCCGATGCAGCGCGCCGAAATCCGCCGGCTCATCGACTGGTATCTCAACAAGGCTGAAAGCGAAGTCACCCGCCATCTGGTGCGTGAGCGCGTGCTGAAGCCGGTCATGCCGGAAACGGCGGGCGGCGGCTCGCCCGACTCTGGCGCGATCCGTGCGGCGCGCGCCAACATCCGCCAGCACATGAAATACACCAACTGGCTGGCCGGCACCCGCCATTGGCTGGCCGGCTCGAGGGTCACCTATGCCGATCTCGCGGCCGCGGCGACGCTTTCGGTGCTCGATTATCTCGGCGAGATCGACTGGCGCGAGCACAGCGCTGCACGCGAATGGTACACGCGGGTCAAGTCGCGGCCTTCCTTCCGGCCGCTTTTGACCGACCGGGTGCGCGGCCTGTCACCGGTGTCGCATTATGCGGACCTCGACTTCTGACGCGGCAAAACTGCGCGCGCTGATCGACGCGGAGGCGCAGCGCGCCGGCTTCGATGCCGTCGCCGTCACCTCCCCCGATGCGATCCCGCTGGCGCCGGCGCGCCTGGCCGAATTCGTCGCCGACGGCTTTCACGGCTCGATGGACTGGATCGCCGAGACGTTGCAACGCCGCAGTGAACCAACGGCCCTCTGGCCGCAGGTACGCTCGATCGTCGTGCTGGCGATGAACTACGGCCCCGACCATGATCTTCGCGAAGTGCTGGCCAAGCGCGACCGCGGCGCGATCTCGGTCTATGCGCAAAACCGCGACTATCACGATGTGATGAAAGGCCGGCTGAAGGAGATCGCCGGCAAGCTCGTTGCCCGCGCCGGCGGTGACGTGAAGGTGTTCGTCGACACCGCACCTGTCATGGAAAAGCCGCTGGCCGAAGCCGCCGGGCTTGGCTGGCAAGGCAAACACACCAATCTGGTCAGCCGCGAGCACGGCTCCTGGCTGTTCCTCGGCACCATCTTCACCACCGCCGAACTCGTGCCCGACCGCGCCGAAATCGACCATTGCGGCTCCTGCCGCGCCTGCCTCGACGCGTGCCCGACCGATGCTTTTCCGGCGCCCTACCGGCTCGATGCGCGGCGCTGCATTTCCTATCTCACCATCGAGAACAAGGGGCCGATCCCGCACGAATTCCGCGAAAAGATCGGCAACCGCATCTATGGCTGCGATGACTGTTTAGCCGCCTGCCCGTGGAACAAATTCGCCCGGGCGGCTTCGGAAGCAAAACTCGCCGCGCGCGATGATCTGCGCGAACCACCGCTCGCCGACCTTTTGGGTCTCGATGACGCGGCCTTCCGCGCTTTCTTCTCCGGTTCGCCGATAAAACGCATCGGCCGCGATCGGTTCATCCGCAACGTGCTGATCGCCGCCGGCAATTCCGGCGAAGCGTCGCTGTCCGGCGCGGTGCTTGCGCTGCTCGGCGATCCGTCCCCGCTGGTGCGGGGCGCGGCAATTTGGGCGCTGGCGCGGCTGGTGCCCAACGCCGAATATTCAGAAAGGGCAGCCATCGGCCTGAAAACCGAGAGCGACGAAGCCGTGCGCGACGAATGGCGTCTGGCGCGGCCAACCAGGGCGAATGCATGAGCGAAAAGCAGATATTCATCTTCGGCGCCGGCTATTCGGGCAGGGCTTTTGCTCGGGCTAACAAAGGCGCCGCGACGATCTTCGGCACGACACGCTCGCCGGAAAAATTCGAGACGCTACGGCAGGCCGGCATCGCCCCGCTGTTGTTCGACGGTGCGCTGACGGATGAGATTGGCGATGCATTGCGGAAAACAACGCATCTGCTGATTTCGGTCGCCCCGGAGGAGGCCGGCGATCCCGTGCTGGGTGCGGCGCGAGAGGCAATCGCTCAAATGCCTTTGCTGGAATGGATCGGCTATCTCTCTACGGTCGGGGTTTACGGCAATTATGACGGCGCATGGGTCGATGAAACGGCTGAATGCCGGCCGGTGTCGAAGCGTTCGATGATGCGGGTGGCGGCAGAGCAGGACTGGCTGGAGCTGGGCCGCGAGATTCGCCGGCCGGTGGCGATCCTGCGACTCTCCGGCATTTACGGGCCGGGCCGCAATGCCCTGGTCAATCTGGAAAACGGCAGCGCAAGGCGGCTGGTCAAGCCCGACCAAGTGTTCAATCGCATTCATTGCGACGACATAGCAGGCTCCCTGTGGCAGCTCATCCAAGGCAATAAAGGCGGCATCTTCAACGTCACCGACGATCTGCCGGCGGCGCCGCAGGACGTCGTCGCCTATGCCGCATCATTGATGGGCATCGAACCGCCGCCCGAGATTCCTTTCGACGCCGCCCAACTTTCGCCCATGGCGCGGTCCTTCTATGGCGAGAACAAGCGCGTCGGCAACGCGGCGATCAAGGCGGCGGGCTATTCCCTGCGCTTTCCGGACTACCGCGCCGCCTTCGACCATATGTGGGCGAGCGACGACTGGCGCGACGGCGAGGCGCGCAGCCCGATGAAGCGCTAAAAGCAATTCCAGGAAAAGTGTGACACGGTTCTCCGTCCGGGATTGCGTCAAAACAGAGACAGAGCGGTTCACCGTTTCGGTGAACCGCTCTGTCGATCGAAGCGTTCCGCGTTGCATGCTATGATTCGGCCTGGTGGGGATCCGGTTTCATGAAAACACCGATACAGCCATCTCTCGGCAAAAAATTCAGGCTGGCGGCCGCTCTCGGCCTGTTCGTCCTTGCCGGTCTAGCCGTACGGCCGGCCGCGGCCGAGGAACGGGCAAAAGACCTGTTCGGCGCCAAGAAACTGCCAGCCGCGAGCGCGGCGCAATCGATCGGCTTCTATTCCAAGGGCTGTTTTGCCGGCGGCGTCGCCATTCCCATGGACGGTCCGACCTGGGAGGTGATGCGGCCGTCCCGCAACCGTCGCTGGGGCCATCCGGCTATGATCGCGGTGATCGAGAAATTGTCGCGCGACGCGGCAGCCGATGGTTGGCCGGGCCTGCTGATCGGCGACATTTCGCAGCCGCGCGGCGGCCCGATGCTGACCGGGCATGCCTCGCACCAGATCGGGCTCGACGCCGACATCTGGCTGACGCCGATGCCCAGCCGCCCGCTGTCGATGGCGCAGCGCGAATCGATGAGCGCCACCTTGATGGTCGATGAGAAGACCCATCTGGTGAAGGACGCGCTGTGGACGCCGGCGCACACAAGGCTTCTGAAGCGGGCGGCGAGCTACAGCCAGGTCGAGCGCATCCTGGTCAATCCGGGCATCAAGAAGAAACTCTGCGACACCGTCAGGGGCGACCGCGGCTGGCTGCGCAAGATCCGGCCGTTTTGGGGCCACGACTATCATTTTCACATGCGCATCGGCTGTCAGCCGGGATCCCCCGGCTGCAAGGCGCAGGAAGCGACGCCGGACGATGACGGTTGCGGCAAGCCATTGGCCTGGTGGTTCACGCAGGAGCCGTGGCGGCCCAACAAGAACCCGGATGCCCCCAAGGCACGCGACCTGATGACGATGGCGAACCTGCCGAGCGAATGCCGCGCCGTGCTCGACGCGCCGGGGCCGGTTTCCGCCGAGGCGGCGACCTATCACGGCGGCGGCGTGCCGGTCGCGGCTGCCGCACCCGAACCCGAAGCGCCGTCATTGTCCGCCACGCCGGCCGCCGCCGGCTTGCCAAGCACGGTGAACGCCTTCACGGCGACGCCCGAGATCGGCGTGCCGCTGCCGCGACCGCGGCCGCCAGGAAACTGACGGTCACGGCTCATAGACGGGCTCAACCGGTTCAGGACCTTATTTTTGCGAAACCGTGTCGGTTTGGCCGCACAGCCGGCCTCAGCGCGCCGCCGGGCTCGAAAACCGTTTCCCTTTTCAAACCCATGCGCTAGTCAACGGAAGAACGGCTAGATGCCGTCGGTGGCGCCGGAGACGGACGAGAGCATGCCAGGCACAGGCGACGACGATACTTTGTTGCGGTTTCCGATCCTTATCGGCGACATCGGCGGCACCAATGCGCGCTTTTCGATCGTGCTCGACGCCAATTCCGAGGCAGGCGAGCCGACCATCGTCCAGACGGCGAACTACAACACCATCGACGAGGCGATCCAGGCGGCCGTGCTCGATCGCTCGTCGGTGCGTCCCAATTCGGCGGTGCTGGCGGTGGCCGGTCCGGTCGACGGCGACGAGATCGAACTGACCAACTGCCCCTGGATCGTCAAGCCGAGAAAAATGTTCGCCAGCCTCGGCCTGAGCGACATCGTCGTGCTCAACGATTTCGAGGCGCAGGCGCTGGCCGTCGTCGCGCTCGGCGAGGAGCACATGGAAAAGATCGGCGGCGGCACGCCGGAGCCCAATGCCGGCCGCGTCGTGCTCGGCCCCGGAACCGGGCTCGGCGTCGCCGGGCTGGTCCATGCGCTGCACCACTGGATACCGGTGCCCGGCGAGGGCGGTCATATGGATATCGGTCCGCGCTCGGCCCGCGATTTCGAGGTTTTTCCGCATATCGAGAAGCTGGAGGGCCGCATTTCGGGCGAGCAGATCCTGTGCGGACGCGGTCTGGTCAATGTCTATCGGGCGGTTGCCAAGGCGGACGGCAAGCCGTCGCCCTTCACCACGCCGGCCGAGATCACTGCCGCGGCACTTGCGAAAACCGATCCGGTTGCCGAGGAAGCGCTGGAGACCTTCGTCACCTGCCTTGGGCGCACGGCAGGCGACCTTGCTCTGGTGTTCATGAGCCGCGGCGGCGTGTTTCTCACCGGTGGCATCGCGCAGAAGATCGTGCCGGCGCTGAAAGCCGGCAATTTCCGTGCCGCTTTCGAGGACAAGGCGCCGCACAGCGCGATGATGCGCACCATGCCGGTGTATGTCATTGCCCATCCGCTGGCCGCACTTCTGGGCCTTGCCGCCTATGCCAGGAACCCCTCGCTGTTCGGTGTCCAGACTTCGGGCCGGCGCTGGCGCGACGAAGTTAGTCACCCCGAGGCATAGGCAAGCTGGCTGCTTGGCGTTAAGAGGGGTGCCAAATTGCCCGGCCGCGGGAAGCGGAAATCTACGAAGCGCTCCAATTTGACATTTCAGCCCCCCAATTTGTCGAAACCCCGTGCGGGAGAGATCGTGGCGGTCATCCGCCGTATCCTCCAGGAAAATGGCCGCGACTATCGGGGCGCGTATGTTTTCACCATCCTCTGCCTGCTGACCGTGTCGGCGACGACGGCGCTTGCCGCCTGGATCATGAGCCCGGTCGTCAACCAGATCTTCTACGAACGACGCGGCGACCTGATCCCATGGATCTGCGCCGCACTGCTCGGTGCCTTCATCCTGCGCGGCCTTGCCGGCTACGGCCAGGCGGTGACGATGGCCAGGATCGGCAACAATCTGGTGGCGCGCTATCAGCAGCGCATCTTCAACCATCTGATGAAGCTTGGCGTCTCCTTCTTCAACGACACAAGGTCCGGGCGGCTGGCCGCGCAGGTCAACGAGAACGTCAACGGCATTCGCGACCTGTTGTCGATGACGGTGACCTCGACCGCGCGTGATGCCGTCTCGCTGGTCGGCCTGGTCGGCGTGATGATCTACCAGGATCCGATACTCTCCTTGAGTTCGCTGCTGATCGGGCCGCCGCTGATCTGGACCGTCACCTATCTGATGCGCCGGGTGCGCCGCATCACGCGCGAATCGGTGCAGATCAACTCTCGGCTGATCGGCGCCATGCAGGAAGCCACGCAAGGCATCGCCATCGTCAAGGCCTTCACCATGGAGGACGAGCTGTCGCGCCGGATCAGCCAGCTCGCCGAGGATGCCGAGCAGCGGTCGAACAAGATCGCTCGCGTCTCCGAGCGGCTGACGCCGGTTTCCGAACTGCTGGCCGGCATCGCCTTCGCCAGCGTCATCGCCTATTCCGGCTACCGGGCCACCGTTCTCGGCCAGCCGCCGGGCGCGGTGTTTTCCTTCATCACCGCGCTGACGCTCGCCTATGATCCGGCCCGCCGTCTGGCGCGCATGCAGGTCGGCATGGAACGCGCGCTGGTGAATGCGCGCATGATCTACGAGCTTCTCGACATCGAGCCGCAGCAGAGCGACGCCCAAGGCGCCGCCGAGGCGAAATTCACCTCCGGCGAAGTGCGTTTCAACAACGTCTCCTTCCGCTATGTCGAGGAGGCTCCGGTGCTGCAGGATCTGAGTTTCGTCGCCGCGGCCGGCAAGGTGACGGCAATCGTCGGCGCTTCGGGCGCCGGCAAGACGACATTGGTGGCGCTGCTGCAGCGCTTCTACGATGTCGAGGCGGGGTCGATCGAGATCGACGGCCAGGACATCTCGAAGGTCACCAAACAGTCGCTGCGCGGTTCCATCGCCTATGTCTCGCAGCAGCCCTATCTGTTCGAAGGCCCCATCCGCGACAACATCCGCTACGGCCGGCTGAGCGCCACCGATGCCGAGATCGAACAGGCCGCGGGCCAAGCCGCGGCCGACGACTTCATCCGCCAGCAGCCGCAGGGCTACGACACGCCAGTCGGCGAGAACGGCGTGACGCTGTCCGGCGGCCAGCGCCAGCGCGTCTCGATCGCGCGGGCCATCGTGCGGCAGGCACCGATCCTTTTGCTCGACGAAGCGACATCGGCGCTCGACAACGAGGCCGAGGCTCGCGTCCAGCAGGCGCTGACAAAGGTCATGGAAGGCCGCACCACCATCGTCATCGCGCACCGGCTGTCGACGGTGGTCAATGCCGACCACATCATCGTCATGGAACAGGGCCGGCTGGTCGAGGAAGGCACGCACGCCTCGCTGATGGCCGATCCGCACAGCGTCTATGCCCGCTTCCACCGCATCCAGGGCGTCAAGGGTCTGGGGCTTGTCGACGACAGCGCGCCGATCCGGACTTCGGCGCAACGCCTGTCACAAGGCATCGACACGCAGAGCATCGCCGGGAGCACGACATGAGCGCCACGCCCGCAACCGACGGACCGGCAAATGATATGGGCCTGGTGGTGGTGGGCGCCGCCGGCCGCATGGGCCAGACGCTGATCCGCGCCATCCACTCTATATCAGGCGCGCGGGTCATCGGCGCGGTCGAGCGGACGGATTCGCCGCATCTGGGCAAGGATGCCGGCGAGCTGGCCGGCATCGGCATCATCAACGTGCCGATCAGCGACGATCCGCTGCCGGTGTTCGCCAAGGCCGACGGTGTGCTCGATTTCACCACGCCTACTTCGACGGTCGAATTCGCCGGCTACGCGGCGCAGGCGCGCATCGTCCATGTCATCGGCACTACCGGCTGTTCGGCCGATGACAATGCCAGGATCGCTGCGGCGGCGCGCCATGCGACGATCGTCAAGTCGGGCAATATGAGCCTCGGCGTCAATCTGCTGGCGGTGCTGGTCGAGCAGGCGGCGCGCGCGCTCGATGCCGACGATTTCGACATCGAGATCCTCGAAATGCACCACAAGCACAAGGTCGACGCGCCTTCGGGCACGGCGCTGCTGCTGGGTGAAGCCGCCGCCGCCGGGCGTGGTATCGATCTCTCAGGCAACGACGTGCGCGTCCGCGACGGCCACACCGGGGTGCGCAAGACGGGCTCGATCGGCTTTGCCACGTTGCGCGGCGGCTCTGTCGTCGGCGACCACAGCGTGATGCTGGCCGGAACCGGCGAGCGCATCACCCTGTCGCACCACGCCGAGGACCGCGCCATCTTCGCCCGCGGCGCCGTCAAGGCGGCGCTTTGGGCGCGCGGCAAGAAGCCGGGACTGTATTCGATGCGGGACGTGCTCGGCCTCAGCTGAGCCGGCCTGATCCATAAACCTGAAGGAGCAAACATGTCGCGAACCCTCGTGCTCGTGCGCCACGGCCAGAGCGAATGGAATTTGAAGAACCTGTTCACCGGCTGGCGCGACGTCGACCTGACCGAACAGGGCCACGCCGAGGCCAAGGCCGCCGGGCAAAAGCTCAAGGCGCGTGGCCTGAAATTCGACATCGCCTTCACCTCGGCGCTGATCCGGGCGCAAAAGACCTGCCAGCACATCCTCGACGCGGTCGGCCAGGGCGACCTGAAGACCATCCGCGACCAGGCGCTCAACGAGCGCGACTATGGCGACCTCTCCGGCCTCAACAAGGACGACGCCCGCAAGAAATGGGGCGAGGAGCAGGTGCATGTCTGGCGCCGCTCCTACGACGTGCCGCCGCCTGCCGGCGAAAGCCTGAAGGACACCGGCGCCCGCGTCTGGCCCTATTACCTGCACGATTTGCAGCCGCATGTGCTGCGCGGCGGCACCGTGCTGGTCGCCGCGCACGGCAACTCCCTGCGCGCGCTGATCATGGTGCTCGACGGCAAGTCGGGTGAGGAGATCGTCAAGCTGGAACTCGGCACCGGCGTGCCGGTCATCTACCAGCTCAACGCCGATTCCACCGTCGCTTCCAAGGAAGTGCTGGACGACTGAACCGGCGAACGGAGTACCTGCGAAAAAAGCGCGTTGACACACATCGCTTGCCCGCTTACATGAGCCCGCACCAGCCCAGATGGCGGAATTGGTAGACGCGCACGGTTCAGGTCCGTGTTCCGCAAGGAGTGGAGGTTCGAGTCCTCTTCTGGGCACCAAATTCCCGTTTCGAACCACTCGACGGTTCAGAAACTTAGAGAAAAAGCCCGGTTCGCCCGGGCTTTTTCTTTTCAGCCAACCTCCCCTTCCGGCCAGTCCCCTCACAAACCGCTTCAAACTCCGCGGCCGCTTCGCTACGCTCAAAACCATGGCTCAATCCACCAACCCGATCTTCGGTGCCCGCCGCGACCAGGCGTTCCCCACGCTGGCCGAGGTGGACATCGACCGCATGCGCCGGTTCGGCGAGGCCAGCGCCTATGCAGCCGGCGAGCACATCATCGAAGCCGGCGATGTGGCGCCCGGCCTGATCGTCGTGCTGTCGGGTAGCGTGGACATCACCCAGGACGGCGGGCTCGGCCGGCGCGAGACGATCGTCACGCACGGCCCGGGCAGCTTTGTCGGTGAGCTGGCGCAGCTTTCGGCCCGTCCCCCGCTGGTGAATGCGCAGGCCGCCGAGCCGGTGGAGGCGTTCGTCATCGCCTCGCAGCGGCTGCGCGACCTGATGGTGCAGGAGGCCAATCTCGGCGAGCGCATCATGCGGGCGCTGATCCTGCGCCGCGTCGGGCTTTTGGAGAGCGCCACCAGCGGGCCGATCATCATCGGACCCCAGGACAATGCCGACGTGTTGCGGCTGCAGGGTTTTCTGGCGCGCAGCGGCCAGCCGCACCGCGTGCTCGATTCCGACAGCGATCCCTGCGCCAAAACGCTGGTCGAACGCTTTGAGGTCGATCCGCACCACCTGCCGATCGTGCTCTGTCCAAACGGCAGGCTGCTGATGAACCCCGGCGAAAAGGACCTCGCCCGCTGCGTCGGCCTGTTGCGCCCGATCGATGCCGATACGGTGTATGACGTGGCCATCGTCGGCGCCGGCCCGGCAGGGCTGGCGGCGGCGGTCTATGCGGCATCCGAAGGGCTGTCGACGATCGTGCTCGATTGCCGTGCCTTCGGCGGACAGGCCGGCGCCTCCTCGCGCATCGAGAACTATCTCGGTTTCCCGACCGGCATCACCGGCATGGCGCTGATGGCGCGCGCCTACAACCAGGCGCAGAAATTCGGCGTTGAAATGGTCATCCCGGACGAGGCGAAGCTTTTGAGCGCGGCCACCGACACGTCAGGCGCCCGCTATCTGCTCGATGTCGGTGACGGCGAGACCGTGCGCACGCGCAGCGTGGTGATTGCCAGCGGCGCGCGCTATCGCCGCCTCGACATCGCCGATCTTGCGCGGTTCGAGGGGACGTCCGTGCACTATTGGGCGTCGCCCATCGAAGGCCGGCTTTGCGCGGGCCAGGAAGTGGCGCTGGTCGGCGCCGGCAATTCGGCCGGGCAAGCGGCTGTCTACTTGGCCAGTCATGCGCGGAAGGTGGCGCTGCTGGCGCGCGGCGGCAGCCTCGAGGCCAGCATGTCGCGTTATCTGGTAGAGCGCATCCGGGCGCAGCCGAACATCGAGGTGCTGACCGGGACCGAAATCGAGGCACTGGAGGGCGAAGACGGCAATCTTGCCACGGTGCGCTGGCGCAACCGCGCCAGCGGCGCGGGAACAACGCGCCCGATCCGCCATCTCTTCCTCTTCATCGGCGCCGATCCGAACACCGATTGGCTGGCCAACTGCGATGTCGCGCTGGACGCCAGGGGTTTCGTGCGCACCGGATCGGACATAGGATCGGCGCAGATGGAGACGAGCCGCAGCGGCGTATTCGCCATCGGCGATGTCCGTGCGGGCTCGGTCAAACGGGTCGCCGCGGCTGTCGGCGAAGGCGCCCAGGTGGTCGCGGCTCTGCATGCCTACCTCGCGCGCGGCAACGCCGACACATTTCAAATGGCCGGGAGACCATGATGGATGAATGCAGACATACGCGCGACATCAGGAAGGTCACGCCGAGCGCGCTCGGCTGCGAGGAATGCCTGAAGAGCGGGTCGCAATGGGTGCATCTGCGGCTGTGCCGTACCTGCGGCCATGTCGGCTGCTGCGACGACTCGCCCAACCGCCACGCCACCAAGCATTTCCACGCCACCAAGCATCCGATCATCGAGGGCTACGATCCACCCGAAGGCTGGGCATGGTGCTATGTCGACGAGGTGTTTGTCGACCTCGGCGACGATGTGACCCCGCAGAACGGTCCGATCCCGCGCTTTGTTTGAGCGCCCTGGAGACGCCGAAGAAGAGCCCGGTTCGCCCGGGCTTTTCTTTGTCCAGCATTACGCGCTCGATGCCCGACTGTCCGCAAACTGACAGCTTACCCGTTCCAGTGTCCTGCCAGCTCACGATCATCCGAGCCCGACAAAGCTTTGACATGATCGCGGCTAGTTTAGAAATATTCAAAACTGGAAGGCTCGCATGCACCCCACCTATACAAGCGCACAAAAAGCCATTCACTGGGCGGTGTTTCTGCTGGTCATCGGCCTTTATGGCTTGACCTATGTGGAAGAACTTTTTCCGCGCGGCGATCCCGGCCGCGCGCTCGTCTGGTGGTTCCATATTTCGTTCGGGCTGCTGTTGGTTGCGCTGGTCGTCATCCGCGTCGGCCTGCGCCTGATACTGGGAACGCCAGGGCTGCAGACGGAAATGTCGGAGCTTGAACGATGGGCGGCCAAGATCGCGCATCTGCTGCTCTATGCGCTGCTGGTGACCATTCCGGCTCTCGGCATCCTGCTGACTTGGTACAGGGGCGACGCCTTGAGCTTCTTCGGCCTCTTCACCATCCCGGCCCCGGTATCGCCCGACCGCGACACGGCCCGGTTCATCAGGGAACTGCACAGCCTGTGCGCCAATTCGATCCTCATCCTCGCCGGAGTGCACGCGGCCGCGGCGCTATGGCATCATTTCATCCGCAAGGACGACGTGCTCAAGCGAATGCTGCCGGAAAGCACGCTCTCCTGGAGCAAGTCCGGGAAAGCGTGAAGTGGTTTCCCAGGAAAAGCGCATGGCGCCTTCCCTCGTTGATCGGGAGGGCCTTTCTTTCGACCTTCTTTTTCTTCAGAAGGCGCTCTCCCCGAGAGGGCTAACGCCGACCGATAGCGCCTACCGCACGGAGCCGGTGACGGTTGGGTCGATCATGCTGGGAACCGACTTGCGTTCGTTTCCGGCAAGCGCCGCTATGATCAGCAGGCTGGCAACCACCGGGACAAACAGGATGGCAACGCGAGCCTGCACGTAAAATATGGCGCGCCATTCATTGCGCTTGTCGGGGCTGTTGCTCATCATACTCACTTTGTCGGCCCCCCGGGCCGTGACATAGAAGCTAACGGTTAAACAACTCCTTCCGACTTCGTTAACCCGGCGGATTTGAGGCGAAATTCCCACGCGATCCCCAAGATGGCGATCCAGGCTTCAGTTGAGCCCGATGCGGCTGGCGCCCTGCCGGAACAGCGCTACGGCATCCGGTTCGAAGCGGAAGGTGCCGATGAAATCGTCGGCGCAATAGTCCGGCCTTGTCTTGCGGATGGCGGCGGCGAAGCCGCGCGCCTCGTCGAGCCGTCCGGCCAGCGCCAGGCAGTGCGCGGCGATCGCCAGTATGATGGCGTGGGCGTTGGGCCGCGCCGCCGCCTTCAGCGCCCATTCGGCCGCCTCCTCGAACTGGCCGAGCCGGACATGCGCCATGGCGCGTGCGCCCAGCATGCCGAACAGCAGCGGGTCGAACGGGCTGAGATGGCGCGAATGATCGGAAGAGCCTATCGCCGCTCGCGGGTCGCCCGACTGCGAATGCACGAAGGACAAAGCGTAGTGGCCGAGCGCGAAGTTGGGGCTGAGATCGACCGCCCGCTCGAGTTCGAGCAGCGAGCCGTCCTGCTCGCCGCGCAGCCACAGCGCCCGGCCCATCGCCCAATGGGCGGCCGGATTGTGGTCGTCGACCAGCAGGCTGTGGCCGGCGCTCTCGAAGGCCAGCGCGCTTTCGCGGTCGCGATCGCCCCAGCGCTGGAAGGCGTTCTGCCAGTGGGTGAAGGACAGGCCGGCATAGGCACGGGCGAAGGTCGGGTCGAGCTGCAAGGCCTGGGCAAAGAAATGCCGCGCCTGCTCGTTTTCGGCCTGGGTGAAGCGGTACATGTGCCAGAGGCCGCGATGGTAGGCCTCCCAGGCGTTGAGCGAGCTGGGCGCCTTCAGCATGGCGCGGTTGCGCTCGACCGTTTCGATCTCGGCCGAGATCGAGGAGACGATGCTGTTGCCGATGTCGTCGAGCACGGAAAAGATGTCATCGGGCCTGCGCTCGAAGGTCTCGGCCCAGACGATCCTGGCGCTGCGCACCTCGATCAGCTCGACGCTGACGATAAGGCGGCCGGACGGGCTGCGCACCGTGCCGGTGGCGACATAGTCGACATTCAGCCGGCGGCCGGCATCCTCGGGCGCGATGTTCTGCTCTGCCAGCGCAAACACCGATCCGCGCGCGATGACGAAGAAATCCCTGAGCTTGGCCAGGCGGGTGATGATGTCGTGGGTGAAACCGTCGGCCAATCCGCCGCGCGTGCCGCCGCTCTCCTCGACAAACGGCATCACCGCCAGCGAAGCGTGGCTGGGCTCGACCGGGCCGGGTGCGGTGGGCATGGTGGCCACCAGTGGCGATAGCGTGGACAGGCAGGCCGTTCGAAGCGAGGTGCCCGACTGTCGGTCGCGGATCGCCCGCCAGGCCGCGCGAAGCGGTGCGAAATCGAGCTCCTCCGACCGAAACAATCGTTCCGCCGCGGCCAGATGCTCTTCGGCCGCGCCGACCTCGCCGCGCCCGGCCAGATTGGACAGCAACGCCAGATGTCCGCACGTGTCGAACGGCGCCAGTTCCACCCATGTGTCGAGATGGGCGATCGCCTCGTCACTATAAGCCGGCAGGCTCGCGACAAGGCGTTCCAGCACGGCGGCATGGCAAGCGCTGAAGCGGCGGCGCTGCGCGATCAGCCAGCTGTTGAAATGCGGGCTGCGCTCGAGCTCCAGCCCGTCGAGGAAATCGCCGGCAAACAGTCCGGCCAGCACGCGCAAGCGCTCGACGTCAAGCGTGCCGATCCCTTGCGCGGCGGCGCGGCTGACCTCCAGCACATCGATCAGGCAATCGTCGAGATCGAGTGCGACCGTATCGCCTTGGGTGGAGACCCGGCGCCGGGCCGGCATGTCAAGCGCGCCGCGCAGCTTGCTCAGGCACCAGCGCAGTTCGCCCCTTGGGTCGTTCGGCACATCCCACAACAACTCGCACAGGCGACTGCGGCTGACCGGATGCGGCGCCAGCGCCAGATAGGCGAGCAGCGCGCGCAGCTTGCGTGACGCAGGCAGGGCAACCGGAGCGCCGTCGCGGGAGATCATCAGCGGTCCGAGCAGGCGCACGGAAAGGACCGGCATGTCGCCGTCCGGCCTCGATCGAGTGGATTCCACGTGCGTTTCCACGCCTGCTCCCACGCTGGCCTGTCGGCCTCTCCTGTATCACCAAACACGACACGGCGCATCCGGCAGCGGATCTCAGCGCCGGATACGGCCATTGCCGCTGTGCGGCATGTCAGTCCTAGCGCGGCAAGGTCACCAAACCTCGCCGCCCAACCCGCCGGTTTGTAACCGGCCCGTGAAGACAAAACGCGATGACAATCAAGGAGACCAAGATGTTGCAGCAGCAGAAGATCAGAACCACGGCCGGGCGCGGCCGCCTGTTCGACAGCATTCTCGACACCGTCGGCGACACGCCGGTGGTTCGCATCAACAATCTCGGACCGTCCCACGCGACGATCTACGTCAAGGCCGAGTATTTCAATCCCGGCGCCTCGGTGAAGGACCGGCTGGCGCTCAACATCATCGAGGAGGGCGAGCGCAGCGGGGCGCTGAAGCCGGGCCAGACGGTGGTCGAGGCGACCAGCGGCAACACCGGCATTGGCCTCGCCATGGTCTGCGCGCAAAAGGGCTATCCGCTGGTCGTCACGATGGCCGACAGTTTTTCGGTCGAGCGCCGCAAGCTGATGCGCATGCTGGGCGCCAAGGTGGTGCTGACGCCGCGCGCCGAAAAAGGTTTCGGCATGTACAAGAAGGCGGTGGAACTGGCCGAGGCCAATGGCTGGTTCCTTGCCCGCCAATTCGAGACGGCCGCCAACGCCGCCATCCACGAGGCAACGACGGCGCGCGAGATCGTCAATGATTTCGCCGGCTCGCGGCTTGATTGCTTCGTCACCGGCTATGGCACCGGCGGCACGGTGGTGGGCGTGGCGCGCGTGCTGCGCCGCGAGCGGCCGGAAACCCGCATCGTGCTCTCCGAGCCGGCCAACGCGCAGCTCATCGGCAGCGGCAAGGTCCAGCAGCGCGGCGTCGATGGTGCTCCCGCCGCCAGCCATCCAGCCTTCGAGCCGCACCCGATCCAGGGCTGGACGCCGGATTTCATCCCCAACGTGCTGCAGGAGGCGATCGACACCAGCCTCTATGACGAGGTGATGCCGATCGCCGGGCCCGAGGGCATCAAATGGGCGAGGGAATTGGCGCGCAAAGAGGGCATCTTCACCGGCATTTCCGGCGGCGCGACCTTCGCCGTGGCACGGCAGGTCGCGGAGGAGGCGCCGGCCGGTGCGGTGATCCTGTGCATGCTGCCCGACACCGGCGAACGCTACATGTCGACACCGCTGTTCGACGGCATCGAGGCCGAGATGGATGCCGACGAGACCGCCCTGTCGCGCTCGACGCCCGGCTGCCAGTTCCCGGCGGCTTGACGGGAGATCTGGTATGGACGCCGTGCAAGAAAACCTCGGCCTTTTGGCCGAGGAAACGCTCGATCCCCTGGACTGGGCCGATGTGCAGGCCCTGTCGCACCGGGTCATCGACGATGCGGTCGATTACCTCCGCGATGTGCGCGACCGCCCGGTCTGGCGGGAGATGCCGGCCGATGTGAGAGGGGCCTTCTCGGCGCCGCTGCCGCGCTCGCCGGCGCCGCTGGATGCGGTCTATTCTGAGGTGTCCCGCACGGTGATGTCCTATCCAATGGGCAACATCCATCCGCGCTTCTGGTCCTGGTATATGGGGTCGAGCAATTTCACCGGTGCGCTCGGCGATTTCCTTGCGGCAATCCAGGGCTCGAACCTCGGCGGCGGCAACCACGCCGCCGGGCTGATGGACAGCCAGGTGGTGAACTGGTGCAAGGAGATGCTGGGCTTTCCCGCTTCTGCCGGCGGCACGCTGGTCAGCGGCGGCTCGATGGCCAACATCATCGGGCTGACCGTGGCGCGCAACGTCAAGGCCGGCATCGACGTGCGCGAGCATGGTGTCGCCGCCATCGAAGAGCCGCTGCGCTTCTACGGCTCGGAGCAGATCCACTCGTGCCACCGCAAGGCGATGGAGGCACTTGGCCTCGGCAACCGGGCACTGCGCCGCATCCCGACCGATGCCGGGCTGCGCATCGATATCGCCGCCTTGCGGGCAGCGATCACAGACGACCGCGCGGCAGGGTTCAAGCCGGCCTGCGTCATCGGTACGGCGGGCACCGTCAACACCGGGGCGATCGACGATTTGCAGGCGCTTGCGAAGCTGTCACATGAGGAAGGCCTCTGGTTCCATGTCGACGGCTGCATCGGCGCGCTGATCGCCATTGCGCCTGAGAATGCCCATCGCGTCGCCGGCATCGAACGGGCGGATTCGGTCGCGCTCGATCCCCACAAATGGCTGCACGCGCCGTTCGAAGTCGGCTGCGCCCTGGTCAGGGATGCCGCCGCGCATCGCGGGACCTTCGCGGTGACGCCGGAATATCTGGAATCGACGCCGCGCGGCCTCGCTTCCGGCGAATGGCTGCACGACTACGGCCTGCAGACGTCGCGCGGTTTTCGCGCGCTGAAGGTGTGGATGGCGCTGAAGGAGCACGGTGTCGAGAAATTCGGCCGCCTGATCGACCAGAACATTGCCCAGGCCGTCTATCTTGCCGGCTTGATCGAGGCCGCGCCGCGGCTGCAGCTGGCGGCATCGCCGACCGTCAACATCGTCTGCTTCCGCTATCAGCCCGGTCTGACAGGCGAGGCTCTGAAGGTGCTCAACACGGAGATCATGCTGCGGCTGCAGGAACAGGGCATTGCGGCCCTTTCGGACACCACGGTGCATGGCGAGCACTGGTTGCGCGTGGCGATCACCAATCATCGCACACGGCGCGAGGATCTCGACCTGCTGGTGCGTGAAACGGTGCGGCTGGGGCATGAGATCGCGACGCAGGGTTCCGCACCTTCCTAGTAGCGGGCAGGCATGCGATTCTGCCGCGGTGATTCGGGAGATCCAGGCCGTGACGCTGTTTCGTATGGTTGCACTGGCGGCGCTGGTCTTCACCGCCTCGGCGCAGGCCGCCGACATGGCCTTCTTCGTCAAGAACCTGCGCAAGGAAGCAGTCGCGGTCGAGCTGTTCAGCCGCGACCGCGAGACGGTCTGGCCGGGCAACGACAAGGTGTTCCTGATCGCCCCAGGGTCGCAGAAATCTGTGCCGTTCTCCTGCAATCAGGGCGAACATATCTGCTATGGCGCCTGGGCCGACGGCAATGACAGCCTCTCGGCCGGCGTCGGGCCGGACAATGACCAGCCTTGCGACACCTGCTGCTTCATCTGCGTCGAACACTCGACAGAGACGATCGATCTGGTGCCGTAGAGCGCGGAAGTTTTCGTTGGACCCAAATTAAGTCAGGGATCGGCTCGTCCGGTCCACTTCCGCGATTCAGCGCTGCGTGCGATGGTCGCCACGCGGCCGGGTGGGCCGCTTATTCAGGGGGTCACTCATGTTTCATATCTATGCGCGCCGCGTGCTGGCCGCGCTGTCTCTCCTCATGCTGCTCGTGCCGGCGGCGCGTGCCGACGATGTCACCTTTGCCATCAAGAACGGCCACCCCAACGCCATGCGCGTCGAACTCTACAGCCAGGATCGCGACTATGTCTGGCCGGGCGATGACAAGGACTTCTACCTCGACGACGGCGAGACCAAGCAGCTGCCGATATCCTGCAACGCCGGGGAATCGATCTGTTACGGCGCCTGGGTCGATGGTGACGAGGGCACCTATTGGGGCGTCGGCCCCGGCAACAAGGAAAAATGCGAGGATTGCTGCTATACCTGCAGCGGCGGCGAGACCGAGGAGATCGAACTGGTCCCCTGACCGGTTTGCCAGCTTGACGGTCTTCGGGCTGGAGCCATAGCCTGTGCAAATACCCAGCGCGCGCCGCCTCGAACTGTTCAGACGCGACGTGCTTCAGGCAAAAGGAGCTCAGCTATGGCCGGCATGGTCGAAAGCGACAAGATCGACGTCGGGTTTTCCGGCAAGCGCTGCATCCATTCGCGCAACTGCGTGCTCGGCGATCCGCACGTCTTCGTGCCCAACGCGCCGGGTCAATGGATCCATCCCGAGGCGGCCAGCGTCGAGAAGATCGTCGCCATCGCCGAAAGCTGCCCGTCGGGCGCCATCACCTATGTCAGGAAGGATGGCGGGCCGCAGGAGCAAGCACCGGTGGTCAACACGGTGCGGCTGCGGGAAAACGGCCCGCTGGCGGTACACGCCGAGATCGTTCTCGACGGCGAGACTTCTTATCGTGCCACGCTCTGCCGCTGCGGCGCTTCGGAAAACAAGCCGTTCTGCGACGGCAGCCACAACAAATCCGGTTTTGCCGCCACCGGCGAGCCGCAGCTGAAGGACACGCCGGCGCTCGAAGCGAGAAATGGTCCGCTGAAAGTGACGCCGACCACCAA
>NZ_RZRP01000240.1:0-7597 GCF_003997795.1 Mesorhizobium sp. M7A.F.Ca.US.005.03.2.1
GCTCAGGAACGTCTCAGCGGTTTCCGACATGTCCGGCGCCTGGCGCACCGCAGCGATCCGCTCGTCGAAATAGCTTGCCGGCGCCAGATGGGACGAGGTGTTGCTCAGGATCAGCCGGTCGATCCGCTCGGGCGCGTGGATGCCGAGCCACTGCGCGACGAACCCGCCGAGCGACAGGCCAAGGAAATGTACACGTTGCAGGCCGAGCGCATCGAGCAACTCGATGACGTCGCGGCCAAGCCGGTCCAGCGAATAGGCGCCGACCGGAACGCTCGATCCGCCATGGCCGCGAAAATCGTAGCGCAGGACACGAAAATGCTTCGCCAATTCGCCGACCTGCCCATCCCACATGTGCAGCGTGGTGCCGATGGAATTCGACAGCACCAGCACCGGCTTGCTTGCGTCGCCGTCGAAGCGGTAGGCGATGCGCGTGCCGTCGCCCGTTGTGACGAAATTCAGCTCATTCATGATGAAGATTCCTTCTGGAACGTTGAACGAGACAGAGCCTAGCCGTGGAGCGATTTTGTTGATATTACAAAGACAAGACAAGCTCTGTAACAAAAACTGACATGGCCGAATTCACCCTGCACGATCTGCAATGCTTCGATGCGGTGGTCCGCACCGGCGGTTTTCAGCCTGCGGCGGCCATGCTGTATCGCTCGCACCCCGCGGTGTTCGCCGCCGTCGCCAAGCTGGAGCGACAGCTCGGCCTCGTCCTTTTGGATCGCAGCGGCTATCGCGTGCGTCCGACCGAGGCCGGGCTGTCGTTCCACCGCCGAGCGCTATCGCTGCTGCGCGAGATGGACGGTTTGCGCGTCCATGCCGCCCAGTTGGCGATGGGTGAGGAAAGCGAGATCCATGTGGTGATCGGCGACCTGTGCCCGCGCCCGCAGGTGCTGGGCATGCTCGGGCGATTCTTCGCACAGTTGCCCGGCACGCGCCTGCATCTGCATTTCGAAGCGGTGGGCGGCCCATGGGAGCGTCTCTTCGACGACGAAGCCGACCTGATCCTGCACTGGGTCGACAAGGGCGATGCGCGGGTGGAATGGGTCGATTTGTGCAAGGTGTCCTTCATTCCCGTGGTGGCGCCGGGCTTTCTGCCTCAGCGTATCGAGCAGCCGATCACCCCGGACCAGATGCAGGCACTCACCCAATGCGTCATGCGCGACAGCGCCCGCCATTCGCCACAACAAAACTATTCGCTGATCGAAGGCGCGCCGCAATGCCTCGTCGCCGACCAGGGCATGAAGAAGGAGATCATCCTGCAGGGCCTTGGCTGGGGCCACCTGCCCCGCTTCCTGATCGAGGAAGAACTGCAGGACGGACGCCTGCACTCCATTGCCGGCCGTCATCTGCCGGGCCGCACCGACGAACTGGTGGTGGCGCGCCGCCGCGACCGGCCGCATGGGCCGATCGCGAACCGGCTGTGGGATCATATCCAGCAGGAAGCGCCGGCATTGCGCCGTGTGCTCGAAGCGCCGAAATCCGCCGAGGAAGTCAGCGGCCAACCAGCCAGCGAAAAGCGCGACGGATGAACGTTTGAGCGTCCTCCGTCACTGGTTCGCCGTGCGCCATCAGCACTCTTTCGGCCGGCCATGCCAGTATGCGTTGAAGAGCGGCACGCGCGGCGCGCCGGTCGGTAAAGCCGGCGCGGAATTTTCGCGGCACTGAGGGCTCTGCGGCCACCATCAGATCCAGCCGGGCTACGAGCGCCCGCCAGCCCTTGAACCATCCGGCGTGGAAATGCTGGATCAGATCGGTGAACAACACTGTCCTGCTTGCGCGGTGGAAGAAGACAATCTCGGTGGTGATCCTGTTGCCGCGCACGACGACCTGGTCGAGATCGTCCGCCCAGTCGGCGGCAGGCGTATCGCCGAGTTCGCCGCAGAAGAGGATATCTCGGCGCTTTTCCCGCAGGCCGGGTGGCGCATAGACCTTGGCATCGGGATAGCCGCGCTGCCAGTCAGCGAGAAACACGTGGTGAAGCGAATTGGGCGGGATCAGGAAGCGCACCACGCCCAGAGCGTCCACATCGGCGCGCAGCTCGTTCGTGAGCTCTACCGGTGACCAGATGAACAAACCGCCCCCGGACAATCCGATAACGGCCATACGCGTGGGATAGTGAAAGCCGGCGGCCGCCGTGACGATCGGACCATCCGCAATCCAGATCCCAAGGCCGAATTCCTTGAGACTACCAGCCATTTGCACATTGCTTCCCATAGAGCCGCTTGAATTCCGATGCGCCACGGTCGACCCTTCGCGGGATTGGCGGCTGCCGCAATGCGGCGGTCACGCAGCAAAAGTTTACATATGTGTAAATTTACACTAGGGTATAAAAATGACAACCCCAAAGCGGACCGAACGGTCGCGAAGCCTCATCCTCGATGCCGCCGACCTGGCGTTTCGGGAGATGGGGTTTGCCAACACCTCGGTCGAGGAGATCGCGACGCGCGCCGGCTTGACCCGCAAAACGGTCTACAATCTGTTCAGTTCGAAAGAAGAAATCGCGTTGCGGCTCATCGCCCGCGTGGAGGCGGGCGATGCCGCCTACCGCGCCCGCATGGCGGCGAACGAAGATGTATTCGTCATGCTCGAGACAGTCTTTCTCGACAGCGCCGGCTGGTGCCTGGCCAATCCCTCGCTTGCCAGGCTGGCTCTTGCCCCCGCCGAGCGTCCGTCCCTGCAGCCGCCGCCCGACCGGCCCTCATTCCAGCGCCTGGTCCGGGACCTTCTGGTGCTCGGCCAACGGCAAGGTGTCATTCGCAGGGATGACGATGCCAATTTCATGGCGCTGGTCCTGCTTGGAATATACGGCCAGGCGATGCTTTCGGCGCTTTCGGCCGGGTCATTCAGCGAGGACGAGATCAGGCACCTCATCCGCATCGTCGTTGAAGGGATCGGCAAACGCTAACTACGCGAACCACTTGTCCGCCGATCTCCAAAGCGCCGCAGGAGTGCTCCCGGCCTTCGCTTCATTGGCTGCTCTTCGGAGCCTTGGCGTCCTTTGAACGCTCCGCGATAGCGGGGCCGGCCCCGGACGTCTTTTCGGTTGCGGCGCTCGGCGTGACTTGTCTTGGCGGGTTTTGTCCCTCCGACTGGCGGGTGCGGTCTTCCACTTCGCCCATCCGGCGGGTGAGCCCTATTCCGCCGGCAGGCTTCTCGTTGGCGGCCGCATCCTGGGAGAATTCATCGGAAGCGTCGGCACCGGTCTTTGCCGGATATTTCGTCGCACCGGTTTCATAGCGGGTTTCGTTCTCAGTCATGGCATCTCTCCAGTTGCATGACGGATAAACATCTCGGCGCTATCCGGGTTCCAATTCCTGGACTTGGATTCCGGACGGATCTGGATTCCGCCCGGTCGGCCACCCAAGCGACGAGATGAGCAGCACCCTACTGCAGCAGACCCTTGACGATGCCGCTCGCCTTGCCGAAATCCATCTGGCCGGCATATTTCTGTTTCAGCGCGGCAATCACCTTGCCCATGTCCTTCTGGCTGGCCGCACCGGTCGCGGCGATCGCCTCGCGCGCCGCCGCGGTTACCGCCGCATCGTCCAGTTGCGTCGGCAGGAAGGTGCGGATGATCTCCATCTCGCCGCGCTCCTGCGCGGCCAGTTCCGGCCGCTTGCCGTCATCGAAGGCTTTGGCCGATTCCTCGCGCTGCTTCACCATCTTGGCCAGGATCTGCAGGATCTCCTCGTCGCTGGCCGGCTCCTTGCCTGACCCGCGATTGGCAATGTCGCGGTCGTGAATGGCGGCCTGGATCAGCCGCAATGTCGGCAGCCGGTGCTTGTCCTGCGCCTTCATCGCGCTCTTCAGGGATTCGGCGATTTTGCCGCGCATGGTGCATTCTCCTTCGATCGGCGCGGACAATAGCGCCGCGGGCGAGCCAAGGCAAACTCTGATGTGCCGAGGCAAGCCACTGATTTTGCTAGGCGAAATAAAATATGGCGGCATTTCGCATGATCATTGACCGCCCTGCCCCCTTCCCCTATGTACTGGGCCTTGCATGAACGGAAATTTGACTGCGTGGAAGCCGCGAAATCGCCGCTTCGCGCCGTTTGCCGCGCAGATGGCCCGCCGGGCCGGTTGCAGCGCGCGGCCTGACAGGAGTGCCGCATGGCCGAGATGACGCCCGCCTTGACCCCCGCTTGGGCCACGGAAAAGCCGACCGCCCTTCTGGTGCTGGCCGACGGCACCGTCATCGAAGGTCGCGGTCTCGGCGCCACCGGCTCCGCTGTCGCCGAAGTCTGCTTCAACACGGCGCTGACCGGCTATCAGGAAATCCTCACCGATCCGTCCTATGCCGGCCAGATCGTCACCTTCACCTTCCCGCATATCGGCAACATCGGCACCAATGACGAGGACATCGAGGATCTCAATCCGGTCGCCCGCGCCGGCGCCGTCGGCGCCGTGTTCAAGGCCGATGTCACCAACCCGTCCAACTACCGTGCCGGCACTGGTCTCGACCAGTGGCTGAAGAAGCGCGGCATCGTCGCTTTGTCGGGCATCGACACCCGCGCGCTCACCGCGCTGATCCGTGAAAAGGGCATGCCCAACGCCGTCATCGCGCATGCGCCCGATGGCGTGTTCGACATCGACGATCTGAAGCGCCGCGCCGCCGCATGGTCGGGCCTGATCGGGCTGGATCTCGCCAAGGAGGTCACGTCGGGCCAGTCCTCGGTCTGGCGCGAGACGCCCTGGGTGTGGAACGAAGGCTTTGGCGAACAGATCGAACCGACAATGCACGTCGTCGCCATCGACTACGGCGTCAAACGCAACATCTTGCGCCTGCTCGCCGGCCTCGGCGCCAAGGTCACCGTGGTGCCGGCCAAGTCCGGCGCCGAGGAAATCCTCGCCATGCAGCCGGACGGCATTTTTCTCTCCAACGGCCCCGGCGACCCGGAAGCCACCGGCGACTATGCCGTACCGGTCATCCGGGATCTGCTGAAGACCGACATCCCGGTGTTCGGCATCTGCCTTGGCCACCAGATGCTGGCGCTGGCGCTGGGCGGCAAGACCGCCAAGATGCACCAGGGCCATCACGGCGCCAACCATCCGGTCAAGGACCACACCACCGGCAAGGTCGAGATCGTCTCGATGAACCACGGCTTTGCCGTGGATGCCGACTCGCTGCCATCAGGCGTCGAGGAAACCCACGTCTCGCTGTTCGACGGTTCGAATTGCGGCATCACGCTGACCGGCCGGCCGGTGTTCTCGGTCCAGCATCACCCCGAGGCTTCGCCCGGCCCGCAGGATTCGCACTACCTGTTCCGCCGCTTCGTCAATTTGATCCGCGAAAAGCGCGGTGAGGAATTGCTGGCCGAACGGGCTTAGCGCGATCCGGTAGCGCCGCCCCTCATTGCCCTGCCGGGATGGCACTCCCTGGTGAGCGCAATGCGGTTGTGACTCACACCTGTGCTCCATCCTCAGCGACATCGGTGGCGACATTCGTGCGCGCTGCCGGCCTCGCAACTTTCGTCACAAAGACGATGACCGCCAGCGTCAGGAAGCACGCTCCCAGCAGATAGGGCGCGCCGCCGAAGGTCACCGGCGCGCTTGGCCCGGTGAACCAGGAAAAGATCGCCGTGTAGAGCAGCGGCGTGATGATCGAGGTGATCGAGAAGATCGAGGTCATCGCGCCCTGCAGTTCGCCTTGCGCCGAAGGCGGCACCTTGGCGGCGGCGAGGCTCCTCAGCGGCGGGTCGGCCAGCGCTTCCAGGCAGCCGACGACGATCACCGCATAGATCATCCAGCCTTGCGACGCGAAGGCGTAGCCGAAGGCGCTGGCTGCCGTGAATGTCAGGCCGATGACCGCCGTCTTCCACTCGCCAAGCCTCGGGATGACGCGCGGCAGCACCGTCGCCATGACGATCGCGCCGCACAGGCCGAAGGCGCCGAGCGAGAAGCCGATCTGCTGCTCGCTCCAGCCATAGCGGTAGCTGGAGACGAACGACCAGACCGCCGGATACATCATATGCCCGAGCGTCATCAGGAAGAAGACAAGCCCGATCCAGCCGATGCCTTGATATTGGCGCATCTGCAGAAGCGTGCCGACCGGGTTGGCGCGTTTCCACTCGAAGCGGCGGCGGTGCTTGTCATCGAGCGTTTCCGGCAGGAAAAACAAAGCGATGAGGAAATTCACGAAGGCGAGCCCGGCGGCGAAATAGAACGGCACGCGCGGCCCGAACGTGCCGAGCAGCCCGCCCAGAACCGGCCCGATGACGAAGCCGACGCCAAATGCGATGCCGAGCAGGCCGAAATTCTTAGCCCGATTGTCATCGTTCGAGATGTCGGCGATGAAGGCCGATGTCGTCGAATAGCTGGCGCCCGAAATGCCGGCCAGCACGCGCCCGATGAACAGCATCGGGTAGGACCAGGCGACGGCGCAGATCAGATTGTCGATGGAGAAGGTCAGCACCGATGCGAGCAGGATCGGCCGCCGCCCGAACCGGTCGCTCAAGCCGCCCATGATCGGTGCGAAGAAGAACTGCATCGCCGCATAGACGAAGAACAGCCAGCCGCCTTCGATCGCCGCGCCGCTGATGCTGACCCCGGTCAATTCCCGGAGATAGGCCGGCAGCACCGGCATGATCATGCCGAAGCCGATAATGTCGAGCAGCAGCGTGGTGAAGACGAGCGCAAGGCCCCGTCTGGCGGTTTTGGGGTCGATCATGCAGGATCAAGCTCCTCTGCTCGCCCTCAGGCGCAGGCGGACGCACCTTATAGGCGAGCTCGCGGAAAGGAACAATGCAGGAACAGGCCGAATCTATTCATCCTGACACCACCTGACGGCAGCATCGCCGGCAGGTGAAGCTCGACAACGGTCTGGTCAGATCGGCCCACTCAGCGTGTTGCAATCCGACAGCTTGCCGCTCTTGTAACCACGCGCCAGCCAGGTCTGCCGCTGCTGCGAGGTGCCGTGGTTGAAGCTTTCCGGCACGACATAGCCCTGCATCTTCTTCTGCAGCGTGTCGTCGCCGATCTGCTTGGCGGCGTTCAGCGCGCTTTCGATGTCGCCCTGCTCCAATATGCCTTTCTGTCCGGTGTAGTGGGCCCACACACCGGCAAAGCAGTCGGCCTGAAGCTCGATTCGCACCGACATCTGGTTGGCCTCGACCTCGCCCATGCTCTGCCGCATCTGGTTGAACTTGGACATGATGCCGGTCAGGTTCTGCACATGATGGCCGATTTCATGCGCGATCACATAGGCGCGGGCAAATTCGCCCGAAGCGCCGAACTGCTGGTCGAGTTGCTGGAAGAAGGTCATGTCCAGATAGACCTTGTGGTCGCCGGGACAATAGAACGGTCCGGCCGCCGCGGAGGCAAAGCCGCAGGCCGAACGGACCTGGCCGGAAAACAGCACCAGCTTGGGATCCTCGTAGGTCAATCCCTGCGACTTGAAGATGCCGGTCCAGGTGTCCTCGGTCTCGGCCAGCACGGTCGCCACGAACTGCTTCATCTCGTCATTGGCCGGTGTGGCACCGTTGTCCTGGCCGCTGTTGTCGGTGATCTGGCCGCCGCCGCCCGGCAGCAGGCCGCCGTCGCCACCACCCAGGATCGTCGAAGGATCGAAGCCGAAATACCATCCGGCCAGCAC
>NZ_RZRP01000241.1:0-7592 GCF_003997795.1 Mesorhizobium sp. M7A.F.Ca.US.005.03.2.1
GAGCGTGGCGCCGGAAAAGGCGCCGGAGAGGACGCCGACCAAGGTGATGCCGATCTGCACCGAGGACAGGAACTTGCCGGGATTTGAGCCAAGATCAAGGGCGCGGCCGGCGCCATTGGTGCCGCGGTCGATCATCGCTTTCAGCCTGGCCGGGCGCGACGAGACGATGGCGAGCTCGGACATCGACAAAAGGCCGTTCACGCAGATGAGGACGACCACGATAGCGATTTCGACGTATAACATGAGCGGTCAATAGCATTGTGGCGCGGTCTTCGAAAATAGTCCGGCGTGATTTTTGAGAAATGACCGGTATTTCGCTCACGCGGCATCCCAGGGCGGCGCCGAAAAATGTTCGACGAGGGCGTCGACGACAACCCGCACCTTTGGCGTGAGCGCGCGCGTCACCGGCCAGACGGCATGCACGACGATGTTCTCGACCAGGCATTCCGACAGCACCATTTCGAGATCGCCGCTTTTGAGGCTGTCGGCGGCCAGCCATGTCGGCAGGAAGGCGATGCCGCAGCCGGCGAGCGCCGCATCCAGCATCGGTTCGCCATGGCCGAGAACGAGCCGCGCCTTGGGCACGAAGGTTGCGAGATGGCCGTCGGAATGTCTGATCACCCAGGGGCGGACGATGCCCTCGCGACCGTAGCCAATGACGCTGTGATCGGCGAGATCCTCGACCGATTGCGGCCGGCCGTGCCTGTCGAGATAGTCGGGAGCCGCGCATATGGCCGAGCGCTGAGCATAGAGGCGCCTGGCCGCTAGCGACAGGCTGTCGTCGAGTTCGCCCATGCGGATCGCCAGGTCGATGCCCTCCTCGATCAGGTCGACGCGGCGGTCATTGAAGGAGATTTCAACCGTCAGGTCCGGAAATTTCCTCGAAATCTCGAACAGCACGGGAGCGACGCAGCGTCGGCCGAAGGCCAGCGGCACGTCGACCCGAAGCCGGCCAGACGGGACCTGCCGACGCGAGGCGAGCAGCGACTGTGCGGCTTCGATCTCGGCCAGGGCCCGGACGCAGGCTTCATAGTAGCTGATGCCTTCGCTGGTCGGACTGAGACTGCGGGTGGTGCGGTTCAGCAAGCGAACGCCGAGCCTCTGCTCCAGCTGCGCGATCGATTTGCCGATCGCCGACTTCGTCACATGCAGCCGCTCGCCGGCGCTAGTGAAGCTGCCGGCCTCCACCGCCTGAACAAACGCAACGGTGCCTTGCAGGTCGGCCGTTTCCATGGCGATTTCCTATTGTCGACTTTTAGTCCGCAATCAGTGTCAAATTATACCGCACGGAAGCACTATTTTCTATAGTCGAAAGGCATAAATGTCTCGCCTGGCATCAATGCACGGAGCGCGAGACGACATGAGCACCCCAATCAACAGATCCTGGCAGATGAGCGGTTTTGGCCTGTCCAGGCTAAGCCAGGTGGAAGGCAAGGTGCCCGAGCCAGGGCCGCACGATTTGCTGGTGCGGACCAAGGCCGTATCGCTCAACTACAAGGACAAGATGATCGTGGACGGCGTGCTGATCCCCGACCTTGCCTTTCCCTTCGTGCCGACATCCGACGCGGTGGGCGAAGTGGTGGCCGTCGGCAGTGCGGTCAGCCGCTTTCAGGTCGGCCAGCGCGTGCTTGGCCAGGTGATCGCCGATTGGCCGGATGGCGACGCACCGCCGGTGCTGCATAAGCACACGCTGGGGTCGTCGCTGTCGGGTATGCTTTCCGATCATGTCATCTTCGGCGAGGACGCCGCGGTGCTGGCGCCGCCGTCGCTCGGCGACATCGAGGCCGCGACATTGCCGATCGCGGCGCTGACGGCCTGGTTCGCCATGGCCGAGGCGACCAAACCGGTGCCGGGTCAGACCATTCTGATCCAGGGCACCGGCGGCGTGTCGCTGTTTGCGCTGCAGTTCGCCACTGCGTTCGGCCTGCGCGCCATCGTCACCTCAAGCAGTGATGAAAAGCTTGAGCGGGCGAGAAAGCTTGGCGCCTGGCAAGGGATCAACTACCGCACGCAACCGGCCTGGGACGATGCCGCGCGTGAGCTGACGAACGGGCTGGGCGTGAGCCACGTGCTGGAAATGGTCGGCGGCGACAATGCAAGGCGATCTCTGAACGCGCTGGCCGCCGACGGCCGGCTGTCGATCATCGGCCTGCTGGGCGCGATGGAGCTCAGCTTTCCCATCCTGCCCTTCATGCGCAACCGCATCACCGTGCAGGGCCTGTCGATCGGCCATCGCCGTGCTTTCGAGCGTATGAATCAGGCGATCGAGGCGCTGGCGATCAAGCCGGTCATCGACAAGGTTTTTGGCTTCGATGAGGTGCCGCAGGCCTTGCAACATCTGGAGAAAGGGCCGTTCGGCAAGATCGTGATCACGACGACCTGACTTTTGCGATGTCATGGCAACTGCTTCAACACGCCGACAATTGCCTCGCCGTCCGTGAAATAGAGATCGCCGCCGCCATTGCGTCCCGCCTTGGTGGCGCCGACGCCCGATATGTCGCTGGTCGAGAGCAGCATGCCGGCAGTGGCCAGGTCGCGCATCAGGAAATCGCGCTCGGCGTCGATGTCGGGGCCGATATGGTGGGTGACGGCGCCGGTGTCGTGGCTGAAGCCGACGGCGCGATCGAAGCTGGCCGAGCCCAGCCACAGCGGCCGGCCATCGTCGCCGCTTGCATCGGTCTGCCAGAAGCGGACATGATGCCGTCGGTCGGCGCTGATGCCCTCCGGCTTTTCGAAGGCGAGATCCTGGGCACGGCCATCGAACAGCAGCCTGCTGACCGGCGCATCGGGATAGGGGTGGTCGAACAGCACGCTTTCACCGATCTCGATCGCGGTCTTCAGGGTGACGGCGTCGGCAGTGTCCCAGCCGGCAACGGCAAAGGCGTGGACCACCTCCTTCTGCGTGCCGACAAGGCCGACATTGATCGGGTCGCCCGGAATGCCTTGCGGCGTGTGCGTCAGCATCTCGAAGCGATGCGTGCGAAAACCTCGATCGCGGAACGTCCAGAATTCCGGTGCGGCGAAATAGGCGAGCGCCAGATACGCGGCCAACAAGGTCGCCGCCCAGATCATAATGCGTCGCCGAACGCTTCGTTGACCCATGAATGCCGCTCAAATGTTCCGGCATCACATTAGGCGTTGTCATGGCATTCAGGCAAAGGATACCCGGCACCGATCTAACGGCAGGCGCGATAACCGTTCTTGCGGTTCTTGATGTCGAAATGAAAATGGTTGCGGTGGTCGTAATTGTAGCCGGGGCCGAGCACGGTGGTGAAGTACTGGCAGCCGTCGGCGCGCACATTGTTGAGGAAGCCACGGGTGCGGAAGGCGAACAGGCCGGGCTTGCGCACGTCGATGTCGTCGCCATTGTTGAGCTCGATGCTCATGACGTCGAGCGCATTGCCCTTGCCGTGTTCGGACAGGACGCCTTCGCCGGCAATCCGGCGGCAGGAATAGCTGGAGCCCTGGTGTATGGTCTTGACGCCGGAGAAATAACGCCAGCGGGCGGAGGGAACGAGTTCGTTCTTCGTCCAGCCGGCAAAGGTAGCTGCCATGTCGCAGGTCAGGGTTGCGGCGGGTTTCATCTGGATGTTGCCGATGGCCGAGACCTTGACCGGATAATCGATGCCGCACTGGCCTTCATGGATCGGCGCCAGGTCGGTGTAGGCGACATCGAGGCGCTTCAATTGCTGACGGCAGTCGGTTTCGCTGGCCGGCATCTGCTCGACGGGCGACATCGGCTCGTCCATGCGCGGATAAGCGGCCTGCGTCATGTACGGATTGGAAGGGACAAGCTTCTGCATGCCGGCATATTGCGGCACGGCAGCCGTCTGCGCGCCGACGTCGACGGCCGGCTGCAGCGACAGCACACTGCCGGTGTTGCAGGCGGAAAGCGCCGCCAGCGCCAGACCGGCGGGCAGCATTGCTGCATATTTTGACTGGCGCGCGGTGGCGAAAAACACGGCCCGAAATTTGCCGGCCATTGGCGGAATCCCGTTGATGGATATCCGGCATTTTAACGATCAAGGGTAAAGGAAAACTCAGCGTCCGCGTTCATGCCTGCGGCCGAATTGCGGCACGCGGCCTGGATCAGCCATGATCACTGGCAGAACGTTCCGCCATGACGGCGCGGTTCGAGATCGAGATGGAAATGCAGGGAATGATCGGCGTCGGCGCCTGGGCCGAGCACCGTCTTGAAGGGTCCGCAGGCGGCCTTGCGAACATTGTTGAGGAATTTGGCGTCTTTCTCCGGCGGCGCCGGGCCGACCTCGATCTTCTTGCCGTCCGACAGCGTGAAGCTGGCGATGTCGAGCGCGTTGCCGAACGCGTGTTCCGACAGTTTTCGTGTGCCGTTGCGTGGCCGGCAGACAAAAGCCGATGCCTGGCCGATCGATTTCAGGTCCGCACCGAATTCGGCCTTTGCCGCCGGCTGGATGACATCGGCGGCAAAACGCGCCGTCGCCTCGGCCATCTTGCAGTTGAGCTCGGTGCCTGGGGCAATCGCGATCGACTTTCCAAGGGTCTTCAGCACGATGGGGTAGGGAATCGAACAGCCGATTTCGGGCTGGCTTTCCGCCTTGTGCTCTTCGAATTCGACGCCGAGCGTCTTTAACCGTTCGCGGCATGCGACTTCCTCGGCCGGCATTTTTTCATCTGGCACGTCGGCCGAGCGCGGATCGGGCAGCATCTTCTCCTCGTCCGCATCGGCCGGCTTTTGCGGTGGCTGCGGGGCGACGGTTGGCGGCTGGGCCTCGGGTTCTGCAATGTCAGGCTTTCGTGTCGGCGTTGGCGCGACGTCCGGCGGCTCCGGCTCGTTTTCCCCGGTTGATGGCTCCGGAGCCAATGGCTCGGGACGTGCCTGCTTTTCCTGGTGGGATTTTTCTTCCTTGAAACGGTCGGGCGCTTCCGCGGCCTTCGGCCCTACGCGCTTTTGCTCCTCGGTCTTTGCAGCTTCAGCCTTTGGTGCGTCCGCCGGGCGTGGTTCGGGCACCGGAATGCCGGGTTGGATTATCGGAGTGCCGGGTTCGGGCACGGGAACATCGGCAGGCGAGGGCAGCGATGCCTGCGTTTTCTGCTGTGTCTGCTTTGGCGTGACCTGCCGGTGGCGCCGTGGTTTCAAACGCTTTCCGCCCCTTGGTTTCAGGGGCTGGTCGGCTCGTGGTGTCAGCGGCTGCTCGACCCGCGGCGTCGGGGGCTTATGATGCCGATGGCGATGTCTCGCCTCGACCGGCATCACCAGCAAGGCCGTGACGGCCACGGTCAACGCAATCCTGCATATTCGGGAAAAGACGATCGACCCCATCGCCCTCAACGGCGCCGACGCAAGGTGGTTGCCTTGGCCGCATCACGAACGGTAACCGCTCCGTTACGCACCGATCGCTTCCAGCCCTTCCTCCAGCCAGTCGGCGAGCAGCGGCATGCCAAGCAGGTATTTCGCGGTGCGCTTGTTGGCGCGTTCGCGCGCGGCGGCCAGCGCGTCCGCCCATTCGGTGGCGTCGTAGTCGCCGCGACCGACCCAGGCCAACGCGATCAGCTCGGCTGCTTCATCGACATTGAGGTCGTTGATCAGCTCGCGTAGCTCTTCTTCGGTCAGGTTCTCGGAGCTTTCCTCGGCAAGGCCGTCATGGTGATGGTTGACATGGGACTCGCCGTCGAGTTCGACCTCGTGCTCGGCGCCATCGGCATAGTCTTCATTGACGGCCGCACTCAGTGCCTTGGCCTTGAGGATGAACAGGCGCACCGTGTCGGGGCCGATCGAAAGCTCCCAGTCCTTTTCAAGCCGCCGCTGCAAGGGCCGTCTCCCTCAGGTCGTTTGCCGGATGATAGCGGATTCGCGGCATCCGTCACCTGATGTTCTCCCGCCCGCATTTTTCCGGGATGAAACGCAAGCCGACCGGCGTTAGTATTGCATTCTCACCCTCCAGGAGGTTTCGATGCATAAAAGAATGCTGATCCAGGCTGCGACCGCGCTTCTCGCGCTGCAGTTCCTCGCTGTTCCCGTGTACGCCGCCGGCAGCGGCGGCAGCGGCGGTGACGAAACCGTCACCCAGTGCAAGAAGGGCCAGGTCTGGGACAAGAAGAAGAAAAAGTGCGTCGCGCCCCAGGAAGGCATGCTCGACGACGACAGCATCTATGATGCAGGCCACGCGCTGGCGATGGCCGGGCGCTATGACGAGGCGATTGCCGTGCTCAGCCTCGCCGCCAACAAGCAGGATCCGCGCATCCTCAACTATCTCGGCTATTCGCACCGCCATTCCGGCCGCGTCACCGTCGGCCTCGGCTATTACGAGGAAGCGCTGCGCATCGATCCGAACTACACGCTGGTGCGCGAATATCTCGGCGAAGCGCATCTGCAGATCGGCGATCTGGCCGGCGCCCAGCAGCAGTTGATGGAAATCGAGAAGCGGACCGGCAAGGGTTCGCGTGAATATGGCATGCTGGCCGAGCAGATCGACCATTTCATGAGAAGCTGAAAAGATCCCAGGGCTCTTCCAAGCGGCCGCGAGCGATCGCGGCCGTTTTTTGTTGCCCCCGGTCTCATTCATCGCCCCCGACTGATGAAAACGGGGATGATTTTAGCAAAACCGATTTTTGGGCGTGAAAAACCCGCTGACATTGCTATATTCAGGGAAATTGCGGTGAAACGGTTCCGTAAGCTCGAGGCTGCCGGACCCGTTTTCTTTTTGTACCCATCGACAAGGCTTTCCCCGATACGCGGGGGTGGCAGCAGGAAAGGCAGGCATCATGAACAAGGTCCCGATGACAGGCGAGGGGTTCGCGTCATTGAAGGAAGAACTGCGCTGGCGCCAGCAGGAAGAGCGGCCGCGCATCATCGAGGCGATCTCCGAAGCGCGCTCGCATGGCGACCTGTCCGAAAATGCCGAATATCATGCCGCCAAAGAGGCGCAGAGCCTCAACGAGGGCCGCGTCAACGAGCTTGAAGATTATATTGCGCGCGCCGAGGTGATCGACGTCAGCAAGCTCAGCGGCGACAAGATCAAGTTCGGCGCCACCGTGGTGCTGGTCGACGAGGACACCGAGGAAAAGAAGACCTACCGGATCGTCGGCGACCAGGAGGCGGACGTGAAGTCCGGCCGCATCTCGATCTCCTCGCCGATCGCGCGTGCGCTCATCGGCAAGGAAGTCGGCGATGCCATCGAGGTCAACGCGCCTGGCGGCGCCAGGGGGTATGAGATCGTCCAGGTGCAGTTCATCTAGGACCTTTGATAATTCTACTCTGGCGGCCGACTACAGCGCCGCGCGTCCTCTCGGACGCGCAAAGGACGCTGTAGGATTTTCAGTTAGCGCATGATCCCTTTCCGAAAATCAATCACGATTTTCGGGGTCATGCGCGGGCGGTTTTCTGCGCTTCCGGTGCTCACGTACTTTAAGTACGCGCCGCTCCGGTTCTCGAAGAACCACGCTATTCGACTCGCCAGAGCGAATTCTGAAAGGTCCTATGCCGGCGCTTGTAGTTTAAGTGCCAATAGCTTTTCTGCTTCCGCCACTACCTCCACCGGCACAACACGCCCCCCATGCGAGGCCAGCAGTGTCGATGCGTAGCGTCCGCGCGGGCCGGTCAGACCCGGCTC